>DAIMEA010000473.1:0-3476 GCA_036725585.1 Prolixibacteraceae bacterium
GGCGAAACCTAATTTTAAGTCATGAATCATGAACCTCGATCCACACGAAAAATCCGAAAATCCTTCGTTTGAAGGCAGTAAGTTCCGAGAAGAAGTATTTTCAAAGGCTGTCAGAGCCGGAAAACGCACCTATTTTTTTGATGTGAAAGCAACACGGAAAAACGAATATTATCTGACCATTACCGAAAGTAAAAAACGCAGCGACAATTCCGGAAATCTATTTTTTGAAAAACACAAGATCTTCCTCTACAAAGAAGATTTTGAAAAATTTTCGGAAGGATTGGCCGATATATTATCGTACATTCGGGAAAACCAACCTGCCCTTGATCCCAACGATGACAACGACGGATCATCGTACGAAGAATTCAGCAACATCGATTTTGATGATTTAAATCACTGATCCTTATTATATTACCGTCCTACGCAATGTTTCGTTGTTTCTTAATGTCTTCGTACGCTTCGTTTACTTTCTGAAACTTTTCTTTTGCTGCTTTTTGAAAATCATCGCCCAGGTAGCTGACTTTGTCGGGGTGGTATTTTTTCGCCATTTCCCGATAAGCCTTTTTCACTTCTTCGTCACTGGCTTGTGGATCGATTTCCAGGATTTTATACGCCGAATCGACGTTCTTGATGAACATGGCTTTAATCGACTCAAAATCGCTTGCATTGATTCCCATCGATACGCTAATGTGATCAATGATTTTCAGCTCGTTGGGATGGATCTCCCCGTCGGATTGGGCAATACCGAATAGAAAGTGGATGAGCTGCAAGCGGGATGAATAATCCATATTTTGCCGGATCTGGTGGCATACATCGGTTACGGGGATGTTTTGTTGCAGTAAATCGCGCAATATTTTGATGGCTTCATTGGCTGAATTAAGCCCGAAGTTTCGAACAAAAAATTCCTTTACATAATTGAGTTCCGACCGGAGCGTTTTCCCATCGGCTTTCATGACGGCAGCAACCAGCACCAACAGACTAACGGCATAACCTCCGGTGGTGGTTCCTGTTTGCGGACTTCGTTGCTGCCCAAAGGTTTGCTGAGACGTATTGGAGCCGGCATCAAAAGCCGATCCAATTACAAATCCGATGATTGCCCCAATAGGGCCGCCGGCAAAAGCGCCCAATCCAGCGCCAATCCATTTACCAAATTTTGCCATTTTCAATCAAATTGTTATGAATATTAATGATTTGTGAAAGAAGCAAACTCCTTTCATCGTTGCAGATTACATAGTCCGATTTTCCGATTTTAACTTCATCGCTTAATTGGTTTCTGATTCGTTCACGAACATGTTCCCGGGAAACAACATCGCGCTTCATAATCCGTTCAATCCGGAGTGATTCCGGTGCTGTGACCAGGATAATTTGATCGAACAATTGCTCGATGCCGCTTTCGAAGACCAGTGCTGTTTCCTGAATAACATAGGCAACGTTGTGCTGTTGTAGCAGCCAGAGTTCAAACATTTGACGAACTTCTGGGTGAACAATCTCATTTAATTTCGCCAGTGCAAAATGGTCGTTAAAAACCCGATGAGCCAGCCATTTTCGGTGAAGAGTACCGTCGGGTAGGTAAACATCGGGTCCAAACTGGTCGAGGAGTTTTTGTATAACAGCCGGATTGTATTGCAGAACTTCCTTTCCGGCCCGATCGGCCTCAAAAACCGGTACGCCTAATTTTTCGAAAAGGGAACAAACCCATGTCTTTCCCGAACCAATACCGCCCGTAACAGCTACCCTTTGCATTCTCATTTCGTTTCGATCACGTATTCAACTTCGTTCGGGAAAAACTCAAATTGTTTCACAAAGGGAGGAGTGCTGACGCGTGTTACCGGCAAGCGTCCGGATCCCGGAACAATTGAACCAAAATCGACGGCAAGAATAAAGCTCGACGGGCTGATATTTGGGTAATGATGGATCGAAACAAGGCAACGTACACTGATCAGTTCCGGGAATGTGATCAGGGTGAGCGAATCCGGCACGTTCAACTTCGATACGTATACCTTTCCCGAATACTCGGTATATTGCGATACCGGTATGTTTATCAATGCTTTGGAAGGCGAAAGCGACAAATATTCATATGTTTCCAAAAGAACATTTTCTTTTATGCTGGTATTCAGATCCTTATATCTCTGTCTTTTCATTGTTATGTATTGAAGCGTATCGATGATCGTTTTTGGTCCGGTAACGCGCACCGAACGGGGGTAAAAGGTGATGGAATCGAAGAGAAAAAAAGGATCCTGAAAGGAAAGATCGACAGAGGGAATAATTTCCACCTCTTTTTCGATCAACCTGTCAAAATGAAAGTAAAGCGTGTCGGGTGATAAATCGATCAGGGTTATATCGCTCGAAAATTGAGAAGACAAACGGTGAAGATATTGGTCGGTTATGAGTTTAAATTCATTTGACCGGGCAGATTCGAAATAACTTTGTGCGATCGACTCCATGTTAAAATCGATGGGATGGACCGATAGTTGAAATTTGTGACGAAGCAGGACAAATCCATGTGCCTTAAGCGTTAAATCGAGATGGGAGGGTGGGTTTCCAACAAACACTTTCCCTTGGGGCAGGTTGGTATAGCGCACCGGGATTGAAACAGTTGTTTCGTAGGTTTTTCCCAGACTGGTCAGGAGCCAGAGAAGCGATGAAATAATCAGACAAATAAAAAAGATGAAGGGGCGGTTGTTTTCCTTCATGTTGAACCGATGCAAGCGCAGCCGTATTTTCGTAAAGATATTCAAATCGAATGGAGTGAATGATCCCGTAAAAGTAATAAAAAGTAATGCTCGGTCGAAAAAAAAGAAGGGCTGAACCCTTCTCCTTTTTTATCGTTGCTGTTGCTGAAGATCACCCGGATCTTTCAAAACACTGGCTTTATCGACGGTCAGTTTGGTATTTTCATCAACCTGGATAACGATCAAATTGTCCGAAATACTGACCACTCTGCCGTAAATGCCTCCGGTGGTAATTACTTTGTCGCCTTTTTGCAGGCTCTCCCTGAATTTTCGAAGCTCTTTCTGCCGTTTTGCTTGCGGGCGGATCATGAAAATCCAAAAGATGACCAATATAGCCAACAAAGGCAAAAACATACCCAGCGGGCTGCCCTGG
Organism: Prolixibacteraceae bacterium; assembly: GCA_036725585.1. Lineage (GTDB taxonomy): Bacteria > Bacteroidota > Bacteroidia > Bacteroidales > Prolixibacteraceae > DAIMEA01. The sequence continues at coordinate 3,106 of DAIMEA010000473.1, forward strand.
CCTTCTTCTGTGGCTGCTGGTTGAGCCATTAATAGGAAATTAACTAGTTGCATGCTTTTTCTATTTTAATGTTTATTCTTTGTTTTCAATCGGCTTGTTTCTTCACTATGGTACAAGAGGCAGGTCAAAAATAGCGAATTCCTGCAGGAATACAAATACAAACAGAATAATTGACCTAGTGTTAAAAAACGGATAATCAATTGTAGTTTTCACCAATAAGCCCTCGACCGGCTTTCGCAATTTTTCCCTCATCTTTTAAGCTTTTCAGAATTTTGTCCAGAATTCCATTGATAAACGTTCGGCTTTTCGAGGTGCTGTAAAATCGAGCCAGATCGATGTATTCATTGAGCGAGACTTTTGTGGGAATCGAC
>DAIMEA010000474.1:0-3459 GCA_036725585.1 Prolixibacteraceae bacterium
CGGGAAGGTTGTATTTTCGGGCAAGGTTCACGCCTTCGTTCACGTGGCCGATGACCTTCGCGGCGCTATCGAGGTACGACAGTTTTTCGTGTGGGTTTTGACCGGTTTCCTGGTTTTCGATATAAAACTGGGATTGAGCTATTTTGCCCACATCGTGGTAGAGCGCGCCGGTTCGGACCAACATGGGATTACCACCCGTTCGGACGATGAACTCCTCCGAAAGATTGGCCACCTGCATCGAGTGCTGAAAGGTGCCGGGCGCCTCTTCGGCCAGTTTTCGCAACAAGGGATGGTTGGTGTCGGAAAGTTCCATCAGGGTAACGTCGGATACAAACCCAAAAATTTTCTCATAAATATAAATCAAGGGATACGTTGTCAGAATCAACAGGCCATTGCCAAACAACCAGATAAATTCCCGCCAGTTAATGCTTTGAAAATTCCCCTCCTTGATCAGTTCAAAGATGAAAAAAAGAACCAGATAAGTACCGGTAACCAGGCCGGATGTGATGACCAGATGCCCCCGGCGGTGTAGCTTGCTCAGGCTGATTACCGCAACGGTGCCGGCAAAAAGCTGAATAAACAGAAACTCAAAACTATTGGGCGCCAGAAAACCAATCATCAGCGAAGCCACGATATGAATGAAAATGGCCATGCGTGCCCCTATAAAGGTACGGACGATGATGGGCAGGATACAAATCGGCAATAAATAGAAACTGAGGTACTGGCTGTCGTAGATCAAACGGGCCAGCAAAAAAGTGATGAGCAGGGTGGAAAAAATGAGGGAAAAATTCCGTTTCTTTTCAAATACGGGCCGGTTGAAATTAAGCAGGTACAGAATAACCAGCCCCATAAGGGCCAGAATAAGCAGCATTTGCCCGATCATAATGGTCGAAAACCAACCGCCGTAGGAACGGGTGCGCTCATAAGCCATTTTTAACGATTCGAGAATGATCCGGTTATCGTTGTTTACCAAATCGCCCTGGGAAATAATTCGGACCCCGGCCGGAACCATGCCCCGGGTTGTTGAGATACGCCCCAGAAGTTCGCTAATCACCGTTTCGTTGGCTGTTTTGTCGTAGAGAAGATTGGCTTCCAGATATTTGTTGAAATCGAGGTTTTGCTGGATACGCAAAAATACAGGATCCGACAGGGCCGCCTCCTTGATTTGATCGTTCACCGTCAGGTACGCGCTCTTTAAGGATAAAACCGATGAAAGCGGAACCATTCGGGCCACGTTATCAACAACCCGGTTTAACGCACTTTTCCCGGCAAGCGAGGGATACATATCGACCGAATTTTCGAGGATACCCTGTTCGTATAGGGCTCCGTACAAATCAATCAGATAGTTGCTAATCCGGGCCCGGGTTATCGAATCGATGGCTTCTCCATCTTCCCGGAAGACTTCATCCAAATCGGTTTCCAACTCAGAAAGATGACGGATTTCGACTTCACGGTTGATTGAAAAATAGGGGATGTGCAAGGCCAGCAAACTGTCCTTTTCCTGCTCAATGGCTTCCTTTGTTTTTAAAATAGGAAAATCGAAGGGAGCAATCAGGTTTTCGTGTTTCCAGGGCGTTCCCTTTTGAAATTCGTATTTGAATTTGGCCTGCTTGGGATAAAGCAAGTAAAGCAGGACAAAAGTCACAACAAAAAAAAGGACGTAGTAGAATTTTTTAAAAAAATTCATCATTTGGGAAGGTTGATGGGTCATAAGTTCAATTGATTAAGCACGATTTCGAAACAAACAAATATAAAAAAGAAAAATCGAAGGCTTCGGCTTTTATCCGATTATAATTACGGGATTATTGTATTTTTGAAAAGCAAATATACCAATTGATCCAATCCATGCATGCAATTGCCGATGTAAGTTCCATAGCGGTTCGCTCAGAACCTGCCGAGAAAAGTGAAATGTGCACGCAGATTTTGCTGGGGGAACATTTTGAGGTTTTGGAAAGCCAGGAAAGATGGTGCCGGGTCCGGTTGGCCTACGATGGATACGAGGGCTGGATCGACCGGAAAATGGTCCGTGAAATCAGCGCAAAGGAATTCCGTTATTTGTCGCATCACCCCCAACCTGTTAGCAGCGATATTTTCAACATTGTGCAGCAAGTGAACCACTACCGAAATTTCCTCATTGTCTCGGGCAGTACCCTGCCCCATTACAACCGCAAGCGATCGACCTTCCGGATTGCAGAAACCGAGTACCACATGGACGGGAACCGGGTCCAGAATTTTTCGGTCGAAAATGCCCGGACACGAATCATCAATGCCGCGCTCATGTATTTCAACGCCCCGTATTTGTGGGGAGGCCGGACCCCGTTGGGAATCGACTGTTCCGGGCTCACCCAGATCGCATACAAAATTGCCGGGATCCGTCTTCCCCGTGATGCGTCGCAGCAGGCCACCCTCGGCGAACATTTTTCGTTTGTGGAAGAAGCCTTACCGGGCGATCTTGCTTTTTTCGACAACGATTTTGGAGAAATTATCCACGTCGGCATCATCTGGGAGAAAAACAAAATCATCCATTCGTCGGGAAAAGTGCGGATCGACAACATCGACCATGCGGGAATCTACAATATCGACACCAAACGATATACCCACAACCTTCGGCTAATGAAACGGATTATTCCCCTGTAACACCATGCCTTATACCTACCCGTATCCCAGACCGGCCGTAACGACCGATGCCCTGGTTGTAACCCGCGAAAACGAGCAACACTGCCTTTTGCTCGTTGAACGAAAATACGATCCGTATAAAGGGAAATGGGCTTTACCCGGAGGATTTGTCGATATTGACGAAGACCTTCCCGAGGCTTGTGCCCGGGAATTGAAGGAAGAAACGGGGATTACGGGTCTATTTCTGCAGCAATTTGCCACCTTTGGCCGGCCCGGGCGCGACCCGAGAGGCCGGACTATTTCGGTCGTTTTCTGGGCTTTCGTTCCGGAAAAGTTGAGGGTTACGGCAGGCGACGATGCCGCCCGGGCTAAATGGTTCATGATCGAAAACCTGCCAGAGCTGGCTTTCGATCATGAACAAATTATTGAAGCCTTTCGAAAGCAAATAGGGTATTGATCAAAAGCGCCATTCAACCCCAAGGTTGACCCCAATTCGCTGCATATCATACTTCGAAGGATCGTCGTATTCCGATTGGTAATACAACGGATCGAAGAAATACGTATATTCCGGCGATAGCGTAATGCTAAACTCAGGGCTGATCGCGTATTTAAACAGCAAACTACCCACAACCCCGGCATTTCCTTCGTTATACTTATCGGTGATGTATGTTTCTTCCATCAGGGTGCCGGCAGCGGTATACGAGCGTTCGTATTTCCCCAGCATGAACTCAAAACGAAAACCGGGTGAGAAAAACACCTCAAAATTTCCCAGATGCAAAAAACGCAAATCGACCCGGGGGCTCACATCGAGGTTGTTCAGCGACACCTTCGACAGGTCGATCC
>DAIMEA010000475.1:0-3446 GCA_036725585.1 Prolixibacteraceae bacterium
CAACCAACAGAATTACCTGACCAACAGCAAATCGTCGAGTGTTTCACTAAGCAAGGACTTTCTGGGCACACCGTTCCGGATGTCGGCCAACTTTCGTCATTCCCAAAACTCGGCCGACTCGACTATTTCCCTCTCACTGCCCGAATTAACCTTCAGCATGCGGACCATCTACCCCTTCCGACCCAAAAAGAGAGTGGGAAAAAAGAAAATATGGGAAGATGTTTCTATTTCTTACACCGGGAACATGAAAAACACGATTAAGACCAAAGAATCGGAATTGTTTACCACTCCTCTTTCGGCATGGCAGAAAGGGGTGAACCACTCCATCCCCATAACACTTCCCTCGTTCCGGCTTTTGAACCACATCAATGTAACCCCCTCGATCAACTATCGCGAAACCTGGTTTTTTACCTACAAAGAGAAGTACTGGATCGATGGGTATTATACCAGCGACCAGGAAACTGGCTTGCAGGCCTGGGTGCCGGGCCGTGTGGTTACCGAAGACATCGATGGTTTTAAACGAAACTACGAATATTCGGGTGGAGTTGGGGCGAGCACCACCCTGTACGGCCTGTACCAGATGAAAAACCCCAATGCCCGCATCCAGGCGGTGCGCCATAAGATGAACCCGACGATTGGTTTCAATTATCATCCCGATTTTAGCGACGAACGGTACGGATTTTACGACTGGGTTCAAATCGACTCCCTGGGTAACTTTCAGCAATACAATATTTTTGAAGGAGGCGTTTATTCATCGACCGGAAGCGGCGAAAGCGGCTCGATCAGTTTTGGACTGGCCAACAATATCGAAATGAAGGTATTGAATCTGAAAGATACCACCGCCACCGAAAAATTCAAAAAGATTCCCATTTTCGACAACCTGAGTTTCACGGGTTCGTACAACCTGGCAGCCGACTCAATGAACCTTTCCACTATTGCGCTGAACGCCCGAACAAAAATAGCGGGCACGGTGCTCAACATCAACGGCACCCTCGATCCCTATGCGCTCGACAGCCGCGGAAACCGGACCAAAGAATACATGTGGAACAAAGCCACGGGTTTGGCCAAGCTGGGGCGCCTTACCAGCCTGAGTACGGGTTTTGGCCTGAATTTCAGTTCCGACAAACTGGAGAAAAATAAAAAAACAAAAAAACAAGGCGTTCAGGAAGAAGAGGATGAAACCGAAAAAGTCCTGCCCGAAAATTCAAGTTACCAGGCCTTTGCCATGCCCTGGCGGGTTTCGTTCAACTACAACATCAGTTACACCAACCCACGGGGCGAACCCCGCATCAACCAAACCCTCAGCTTTAACGGGGGCATCGATTTTACCGACAAATGGAAAGCCACCTTTTCGTCGGGCTTCGACATTATGGCTTTGAAACTGACCCACACACAGGTATCGGTAACCCGAAACCTGCATTGCTGGACCATGTCGTTTAGCTTTTCTCCCTTCGGGATGCGCCCGTACTGGAGTTTTTCGATCAGCGCCAATGCCAGTATGCTGAAAGATTTGCGCCTCCCCAAAGAGAGCCGCGATTTTGATTATTGATCCGGAAACTCGTTAATTCGAACATAATATGAAGAAAATTATTTCAACCCAACAAGCCCCGTCGGCCATTGGTCCATACAGCCAGGCCGTGGAAATAAACGGAATGCTCTTTGTTTCGGGGCAAATACCCGTTGATCCCGTTGCCGGAAAAATAGTCGAAGGCGGTATCCGGGAACAAAGCGAACAGGTAATGAAAAACATCGGCGCGATCCTGAACGAAGCAGGCTATTCGTTTTCCGATGTTGTTAAAAGCACTTGTTTCTTAAGCGATATGGCCAACTTTAAGGCCATGAACGAAGTATACGGACGTTACTATGCAGAAAACCCGCCGGCACGGGCTGCTTTTGCTGTAAAAGAACTGCCGCTGGGCGCCCTGATTGAAATCGAAACCCTGGCGGTTCGCGAGCGGAAATAAAAGGTTGAGGCTAAGGTAAAGGTTGAGGTTTCCCGCTTCGCGGTACTGCTCCCATGTCGCAGGAGGCTGAGGTTGAGACTACAAAAAATCAGCCTGCCGGATGAAAACATCGGGCAGGCTGATTTTGTATTTGTACGCGGATTTATTATTCCGATACTACCTCGAATTCAAAATCGATAACAACTTCGCGGTGCAATTTAATTTTTGCACTGTGGCGACCCACTTCTTTCACACCGTCGCGCGGGATGGTGATGTTTTTGCGGTCGATTTCGATTCCCTGTGCAGCAATGGCTTCGGCCAGCTGGATGTTGTTTACGGAACCAAAAATCTTACCGGTCGAACTGGTTTTAGCGCCAATGGTAATCGACAGGGCTTTCAGTTTTTCGGCCAGCACCAGGGCTTCGTCCTTCAGTTTGGCTTCTTTGTGAGCCCGCTGGCGAATGTTTTCGGCGAGTACTTTTTTGGCCGATTCGGTAGCCACAATAGCCATCCCCTGCGGAATAAGGTAGTTGCGGCCGTACCCGTCCCTAACTTTTACGATGTCGTCCTTCGAACCTAGTCGATGAACGTCCTGCTTCAATATAATTTCCATCTGCTGGTTCTCCTCTTATTTCATTAAATCGGTTACAAAGGGCAGTAAAGCCAGGTGCCGTGCCCGTTTTACGGCCTGCGACACTTTCCGCTGATACTTGAGCGAGGTACCGGTTAAACGGCGGGGAAGGATTCTTCCCTGTTCGTTTAGAAATTTTTTCAGAAATTCCGGATCCTTGTAATCGACATACTTGATTCCGTTCTTTTTAAAACGGCAATACTTTTTCTTTTTAATCTCGACGGATGGAGGGGTTAAATAACGGATCTCCGATTGATTTGATGCCATGTTTATTTCTCCTCTACTTTAGCTTGAACTTTATTGCGACGTTTCTCACTGTATTCCAGAGCGTGTTTGTCCAACCGCAAGGTTAGAAAACGAATGATGCGTTCATCACGCCGGAATTCGATTTCCAGTTTCTGGATAAAGTTCGGTTCCGACCGGAACTCGAGAAGATGATAAAATCCCGTGGATTTTTTCTGGATCGGATAGGCCAGTTTTTTCAGACCCCAGTCTTCCTGATAAACGATCTCCCCACCATTGGCGGTGATCAGATCGGCAAATTTTCCCACTACTTCCTTGAATTGTGCTTCGGACAATACCGGTGTAGCGATAAAAACAGTTTCGTACTGATTCAACATAGAACTTATTTACCTTTTCGTTAATAAAATAGTTACTTTTTTGCCCTGTTCGCGTAATCGACCGGTAAATAATCGGTTACATGGATTCAGCGGACAAAGCGGCGCAAAAATAGAAATTATTTCCGTTTAATCAAATGTTTCGCCCATTTATCTTTATGCTGATAGCGTAAACGGCCCGGAGAATAAATCCGGTGGCCTCCGTTTTTTTTATTTCTGAACAAGTGGGGTTTTGCCTTTTTAAAAGCAAGTTCT
>DAIMEA010000476.1:0-3440 GCA_036725585.1 Prolixibacteraceae bacterium
CGAAGTAGGATAGGATTCGAAAGGAGGCATAAAGGTTCCCGTCGAGGTGTTGTAGTAGGTTTCGATTCCGCCATTCAGGAAAATAAGGGCTTCTTCGAAGCGCCCCAGTTGTCCGAGCGCTTCCGACAACCAGAGAAGAATGTCGGATGCTTTGTACAAGGTAATCAGCACATCGTTTCGGTATACTTTATCGGGGCCTTCGTGGGCCCGTGTGAATTTGCAAAAAACCCATTCGCCATTCAGTTCCTTAAACGATGCCCCGTCGCCCCGATAATTATCAGCGGGCAAACCATCGTTTTTCACCTGGTTCCGGAACCGGTCCATGGCTGCCTGCGACGGACGCATGAGGTATTGATTGGGGGGCAGGTTGGAATAATAGTCAATCAGGTGGTGCGTTTGATTGAGGTTGTAGTCGTAGGTAAACATAAAGATCGATTCCTTTCGGTAGAAATCACGAAGGGGTTTTACCCACTCACCATTCCATTCGCTCTTATTAACCTGGTAGCTATCCTCTTCCCCTCCTTTGCGGATAATGGATACGGTATTCTCGACCACGGCCGCGTAATTTCCTGCATAGAGGTACAGTTCGGCCAAAAGGCATTCCGGAGGGGGACAAATCCGGTTCCATTGAAGATTACTGGATGATTCGCCCTGCCCCGGGAACAACTCAACCGACCATCGGATTTCCCCTTTCCCGTCGATGGATTTTCCGTCGATTTCGATGCCTGTTTCGATCAGGCTGATGCAGCGGGCAATCAAATCATCAAATCCATAAACCGGAAACTGCGATATATCGGTATAGGCAATCAGGGGATCGTCGATCCAGATCGCCTCGCCATAGATCTTGGCCAGCATCAGGTAAGCCCAGGTTTTGTACCGCAGGGCACCCCCAACCAGGGCACCAAAAGTTTCTTCGCCGATGGAAGTGGGATTCTCCCGGTAGTAGCGGCTGGCATGTTCGATATAATCATTGGCATTTAGAATGATGGTGTAATAGCCCATTGGATTGGCCAGTTCGTTGGAAGGGCTGACCGCCTCGTAGCGGTAAAGTTCCACCACATCGCGGGTAGCATGTGCGGTCGGTTCCAAAAGATCACCCCGCAGTCCTTCGAGAAAGGAAGCCTTATCGGCCACCGATTGAACACTTGCAGCGATCCCCATATATCCGGAATACAATTCGGTAAGGGTACTGGGATAATTTTCTTCCAACAGAACATCGTCGGGATTCACGTTCAGCACATCGGCACAGGATGGGAGCAGTGCCAGGAACAAGAGCCCAAGGGCAATATTATGTAAATCTTTCATTTTCATCGTCGTTTAAAAATGCAGTTTGAAACCCAGTTTCACCGTCCGCATCAGGGGTACTTTAGCAAAATCAAGCCCCTGTTTATACGGTACATAGGAGTAGGAAAATTCGGGATCGAACCCAAGATATTCGCTCAGAGTCCAAAGGTTTTCACCCGTAAGATAGATACTTCCCCCCTGGAATACGTTTAAGTCGCCCCGTTTGAGATCCACGCTCAGGGTAAGTTCTTTCAGTTTCAAATACGAACCATTTTCGATCCATCGGTCGGAAAAACGGGCATTGCCCATCGGATCGCCGTAATATGCCCGTGGCATATCGGTTTCCTGATCTTCGCGCTGCCACCTGCGTTCCGTCGAAGCAAACTGGTTTCCAAAATCATCCATCGATTCATATTCCCGTCGTAATCCGTTGTACACATCGTTCCCGTAGGAGTAGGTAAAGTTCGCCAAAACCGACAAACGGCCCCAGCGGATGGATGTATAGATACAGCCGAAAAAGTCGGGATTGGGATTTCCAATGATTACCCGATCTGCTTCATCGATCACGCCGTCGCTGTTTTCATCGGAGAAATGGATGTCGCCCGGGCCGAAAGGCTGACCGGCAAAGTCGGTCAGGTTCGCCCCGGTTGCACTTTCGGAATTAAGGAAAACGCCCAGGGAACGATAGCCATAAAAGGAATAAAGAGCTTCGCCTTCCCGGGTGATCAGGGCCGTACCATCGCGGAATTCAATGATTTTGTCCGTCTCGCCTCCCAAACTGAGCACTTTGTTCCGGTTGGTGGCGAAGGTGCCCCCAACGACCCAGTCGAAAGATGGGCGGTGAACGAGATAGGCCTGTACACCCAGTTCAAGCCCTGTATTTTGTATGCTGGCCATGTTGTCGTAGATGAAGCCCATCCCAAAAGCAGGGGAAATGGCTTTGGCCAGAATAACATCGGTGCTTTGCTTCTGGTAAAGATCCAGGCTAAGATCGAGGCGTTGACGGAACCCGGTGAAATCGACCCCGGCATTGAGGGTTGTGGTATTTTCCCAGCTCAGGCCGGTGTTGGGTATGTTTGCCCTGACGATGCCCGACAACTCACGGAACACCTGGTTCCGGTAATAATAATCGCTCAGGTTGGAATCGAAATCGCTGTTACCGGTTTTTACCCATTCGGCCCGGACCACAAGGCGGTTAACCACCGACTGGTTGACCAGGAAAGGTTGGTTGTGGAGAAAGGCAGCCACACTTATGGCGGGAAAGATACCGGTTTGTGCGGTTTCGTTTCCGGAGGATGAAGCGCCATCCAGCGAAAAATCCAAAGCAGCCGACCAGAGTTCTTTATAGGTATAAGCGGCTTTCAGGAAAGCATTCATCCAGTTACGCTTGTAAATGTATCCGAAGAAATTGCGCCCAATGGTGTTCACATTGTCGAGTGTCTTGTAAAAATCGGAACTGGTGTTCCGTCCCTCCCCTGCATCGAACTCTTTTCGGATGGTCATTGCCTGGAATCCGGCCACCACATCCAGCGCATGATCCAGCCCGAATCGTTTGTTGTACGAACCATTGAGGCTGTAATACATGTTAAATGTTTCGCGGATTCCCTGCCGGACCGTATTGAGGGCCAGTCCTTCCTTCAGGGGCATGATGGCTCCACTCGAAACACCCGGAACAAAGACTTCGCTGCGGTTATAGTTATTGTACAAACCCACGATACCCGACAGCTTCAGATCTTGTGCCAGGCGGTAGTTAACACCCATGTTCATAAGGATATCCGATCCCTCGTTCGAAACATTGCCCGTATTCACCAGGGCCAGGGGATTGCTCACAGCATCGCTGATGCGGATCTTGCCCTCATCGTCGCGTATAGAAGCATAGTCGGGCAACAGGTTGTTGTATTCATCTTTTCGGTAGGGACTAAGAAGCGGCGATTTCGACAAGGCGGCCAGCAAAGGATTGGTTTGGGGAATGATTCCCTGTTCCTGGAGCTTGTTGTCGAGGTATGCCAGCGACATGGAGGCAAACATATCGAGTTTCTGGCTGATGTTGATACTGGAGTTCAGACGCATGTTGTAGCGCGATAAGCCCGTGTTTTCGACCACCCCTTCGTGGTTCAGATAACCGAAAGAGAGATCGTATTTCGCGATGGCGTCGC
>DAIMEA010000477.1:0-3419 GCA_036725585.1 Prolixibacteraceae bacterium
ATTCCCTCGAATATTGCTGAAGGATTTGGCAGAAATTCACATGGTGAATTGAAAAGATTCTTACGGATTTCGATGGGGTCACTTTTTGAATTGCAAACACAGCTTGAAATTTCAAATAATCTCAATTATTTAGAATCAGCAAATTACAATGAACTATATTTGGTTTCAAGAGAAATCGAAACGATGTTATCTTCATTTATCAGATCAATTAAGTAAACAAATGAAAAACCACTCAGGCTCTCAGGCACCCAGGCACTCAGGCGCCCAGGCACCCAGGCACTCAGGCACCCAGGCACCCAGGCACTCAGGCACTCGTATTATCATCATCCCGGCCATTGATTTAATCGATGCCAAATGTGTCCGGCTCTCACAGGGCGATTACAACCAAAAAACCGTGTACAACGAAAACCCGCTCGAAGTGGCCAAAATGTTTGAAAATGTCGGTCTGAAACGTCTTCACCTGGTTGATCTCGACGGGGCTAAGGCGAAACACATCGTCAACTATAAAGTGCTTGAAACCATTGCAACAAAGACCAATCTTCTTATTGATTTTGGGGGAGGACTGAAAAGCGACGACGACCTACGCATCGCCTTTGAATGTGGCGCCGCCATGGTTACCGGAGGCAGTATTGCAGTGAAAGACCGCGAAACTTTTCTGCATTGGATTGAAACGTACGGAGCTGAAAAAATAATTCTTGGCGCCGACGCCAAAGATAAAATGATTGCCGTAAGTGGCTGGCAGGAATTGTCGGAACTTCCTATAATCGATTTCATTGGAAGTTATCGTTCTGAAGGCATTCAAAAAGTCATTTCAACCGATATTTCCCGCGATGGCATGCTCACCGGTCCCAGTATCGATTTATATAAAGAAATATTGGAGAAATTCCCCGAACTTGAGCTGATTGCCAGCGGGGGAATTTCTTCCATGAATGATGTTTATGCACTTGACGAACTGGGTGTTCCGGGCGTTATTACCGGTAAAGCCCTTTATGAAAATCGAATATCGTTAGCGGAAATAAAAGCATTCCATGTGAAATAAATTAACCAATTAAGGTTAAAAAACTATAAGTTAACCTTTTTAGGTTGATTGTTGCATAATTAACCTTTTTTGGTTAAATTTGACGCATGAAAAAAAAGGAAATTGTTGGTGTATTAACCGGGGATATTAAAAATTCTTCTAAACTGTCGAATGAGCAAAAAAGTTTTGTTCAATCGGAGTTATTCAACTATTTTAAGGACAAAACATATGTGTTGTTACCCCTGAAGTTTTATCGCGGGGATAGTTTTCAGCTTATGGTTACGAAAGAAAAAGCTGCTTTGGCCGCATTAATGATCGAAGCTATATTGCTACATGTGTCAGGAAAATTTGCACGTATAAGCATTGGAATTGGTCTTGCGTCAAAAATCAAGAAAGGTAATGTATTGCAGTCGGAGGGCGAAGCATTTTTACTGTCAGGGCATCAGCTTGACAAAATGAAAGAAGAAAATCGCTTGATGAAAATTGCATTAAGCTCAGATTTGTTTCAACCGATTTTGTCCGCTGCATTTTACTTGTCCGAATGCATTGTGAAAGGCTGGAAACCCGGACAGGCATCTGTGCTTGCACAAATACCGGTAAGCAAGACACAAAAGGAAATAGCTGAAAAGCTAAAAATTTCAGGGGCTGCTGTGAGTAAAGCCATAAAAACCAGCAACTGGTCGGCCATTGAAAACTTTCTTAATGTATATGAGGTAACCCTAAAAATGATTTATCCATGAATACACTCTTTCTCCCATTATTATCAGGCCATCTGATCGCCGATTTCTGGCTTCAGCCTTCAAGTTGGATTGAATCCAGAAAGGAAAAAGGCTGGAAATCAAAATACCTGTTTTTTCACGCAGCAATAGCATCCGTTGTTCCGATTCTGTTTACCCTTAGGATTGGGTTATGGTGGTTCATCCCTATTATATTTGTATCTCACTACTTTATCGATCTGATAAAATCGAAAACGGAGGATAACCTTTTTGCTTTTTTAATAGACCAGATCGTGCACATAGCCATTTTGTGGGTTCTTGCTGAATATTGTACCAACCTTGTTTTGCCCGAACTCCTGGGAAATTTCTGGATATATACCGCCGGTTTTGTCTTGGCAACATCCCCTTCAGGAATAATGATCGATAAGTTTCTAAATCCGATAACCTGCAAAGAGAGCCGGCCTTTAAGAGCCGATGCTTCGGCCTGGATTGGCATTATGGAGCGGATTCTGATCTTGATTTTCCTGTTAACCGGACAGGTCCAGGGTATTGGGTTTTTGGTGGCTGCCAAATCGGTGTTCCGGTTTAGCGAAATTCAGAAAGAGGGCAATCCCAAAGCCGAATATTTTTTGTTGGGAACCCTGGTTTCTTTTTTAGTGGCCATTGTTATCGGGATGGGAGTGAAATGCTTGGTGAAAGGTTAGACAGGCAGAAGTTGGACAGGCAGAAGGCAGAAGTAAATGCAACATAATAAACCAAATCGAATGAAAACATACAGAGATTTGATCGTTTGGCAAAAAGCAATGGCTCTTGTGCTCTCTGTTTATACAGAGACGAAAATCTGGCCGAATGAAGAAGCTTTTGGTTTAACTTCTCAAATCAGGAGAAGTGTCGTTTCCATACCCAGTAATATTGCAGAAGGATTTGGTCGTAATAGCTCAGGTGACTACATCCGTTTTTTACAAATTGCTTCGGGTTCTCTTTACGAATTCCAAACACAACTGGAAATTGGTTTCCGATTAGATTATTTGAAAGAAGGAAGATTTGAAGAAATCAATACGCTTGGTGTCGAAATAGAAAAGATGCTGTCGAGCTTAATTTCTAAGGTTAGGATTAGTCGGAAGTAAACGGGAAGGAACAAAACAATAAATGAACGAAAAACAAATAAAGTGTTAAATATGACATACACATCAAATCAAACAGATCCAAACAAGAGCACATCTGCCTTCTTCTGCCTTCTGCCTGTTAAACTGTTAAACTAAAAATATGCTGGCAAAACGAATTATACCTTGCCTTGACATCAAAGACGGTCAAACCGTTAAGGGCATTAACTTTGTCGGGATTAAAGCCGTGGGTGATCCGGTGGAACTGGGTGCGCTTTATGCCGAACAGGGCGCCGACGAGCTGGTTTTTCTCGATATAACCGCAACGCACGAAGGCCGTAAAACCTTTGTGGATTTAGTAAAGCGCATCGCCCGTGAAATCAACATTCCATTTACTGTCGGCGGGGGAATCAGCGAACGCAAAGATGCCGATGCCCTGTTAAGTGCCGGGGCCGATAAGGTTTCCATCAATTCATCGGCTGTACGGAATCCCGGTCTCATCGATGAAATGGCGCTTCATTTCGGAACCCAGTTTGTGGTGGTGGCCATTGACGCACGCGGCGACGAAAATAACCACTGGAC
>DAIMEA010000478.1:0-3394 GCA_036725585.1 Prolixibacteraceae bacterium
GGGTGATGGAATGGGCATATCTTCGTCGACAAGGTCTTTCCATTTCAGGTTATCCTTATCGAGCAAGGCTGTAACATTCGTCTCCCAGGGTTCAACAGTAATTTCCGGTATTTCGTATGCTACAGCCGAGGTGTAATATTCGTCGGCCAGGGCGGCCATGTGGTGCCCCATCTCGTGTATCATGATGTATTCTGAAAACAGGTTGTCGGTAGCAACTGTTGTATACAGGTTGTAAATACCCCCGCCTCCATATGTTTTTTCGTTGATCAGGATCACCATGAAATCGTAGGGTACAGCCGATGCTATATTCCGAACCGACCGATTATCATACGTTAAGGCATATCGTTCCGAATCGAAAGCACTGTAGCTTACCGAAAGGGGTGTATGTTTGAAAACGCCGTGGTGGGGTTTGTTTACACCCGATTGAGCAGCAGGTGTTTCAACCGCCCGAATATTGATATTGTTCCGATGTTCATTAAACGGTTCTGTTTGGAGCAATGCCTGGGAAAGCCGTTTGGCATCCCTCCCGAATTTTTCCATCTCGGAAACGTGATAACCATCGCCAAGAACCACGATATCCAGCTTTTCGTGCGCCGGGCCATTTTCCACAATTGCATGCACTTTTTCGGAATGAATCCGTTCGGCTTTATTCACCTGTCGGTTCGAAGGGTCGATAACAGTGCTCCATATCGGTTGAAATTTGTTGTGGGCATTTCTTTTTTTAATAATCAGGGAAACAGGTTTTAAAGGCCAGGGGAAGCGCACCGATTCATGAAAACTTCCCCATTCTTCAGAAGCTTCCGGAAGGGTTTGCCATTCACCAAAGATGGAAGCAAAACCACGGGAATAAAGCAAAATATGGGTTTCGGCATCTAGCACTTCAAAAAAATAAAGTCCCAATTCCAGGTGGTCTATTAAAACAGTCTGGCTACCCGGCCATACACCATCGTTTACTACCTGATCAATCGCAAATATTTCCTTTTCGGCATTGCCGGTGTGTATATAGTCGACTCGCATGGTTTTATCAAGAAAATAATCACTGAAATCAACATCGCCCTGATTGACAGCGATTACATTAGGTACTGCTTTATCCTGTCGTTTCTCGTCCTTGGCTCGGCTCGTCTGACAGGCAACGAATAAAACAAAACTCAAAAGAAAAAAGGCCCGGTTTTTCATTCGAATATAATTTTTAACATACTGAATATCTTTTAGATCGAAAGGTTGCTCTTCTAACAAAATTTAACTTCGTTGATCTTCGATTCGTCCGAATGGAACTCATCCCGATAATATCGGGATTCATGCCTGTTTGTGTTTTTCTGCAAACATGTTCGTTTCATCGCATCAAATTGTTGGGTTGAAATTCATTCCAAATGTCCGAAAATTACTCTTTATATCGAAATTTTTTACACTTCCTGTTTGTTTGTCACCTTGCCGCTCTGGTCAATAATTGTTTATTCCTTCAACAACAAATGATCCCAATTATTTATAAAAAATCCCATAAAGCAATCTAATGAATGCTGTATATTGTACCGAATAACAATCGAATCCTTTATATTTTCCCCGATGGTTGATGGAAAACATTACATCGCCCATATAGAAAAAAGAGTTAATTTTATGAAAAAAATTTAGGGTATCCGTAAATGAAATTCAGATATTACATAGTACCAAATCTTAATCTTGTACTCGAATACTACAGTGGATCCTTTGAATACAAAGATATATTTGAATGTAAAAAAATGGAGATGAATGATCCGTATTGGAAGGATTATTATGATGTTTTAAGTGATATCCGCAATGGTAAATTTGTGCTGACAAATTCAGATATTAAGAATATCCACGGCTATCTTGATAAATATCCAGAAATAAATGCAAAAAGAAAGTCGGCTATTTTAACCAATCTCCCGAGTCATGTTGTTTTTGGAACTCTTCTCAAAGGGCATAATGATACTGAATTATCTTTAATTACTCCTGAAATTTTCAGTACGTTAGAGGCTGCTCTTTTATGGCTGGGTATTGCCCGTAATGAAAAAGAAAGTATTGAAAAAATATTTGCAGAATTGTCTCTTGATTCATAAACCGCTTATCGGGTTTTCTCACATAAGTGCCGGTTCTCTACGATTTATTCCACAACAAATTTAACAAAATAAATTTCTTTCGCACTGATTTTCATATAGTACATTCCTTTTGCCAATTCATCCTTTGAAAAACAATATTCATCAGTGTTTATATTTCGGATTATTTTTTTGACAGCCCCATTTAAATCAATAACTTCTATCGTTTTCAGCGTTTCACGGTTTACCAAACGGACAGTTGCATTGCCGTTAACCGGGTTCGGAAAAAATTCGACCCTTTCCTGGTTCTGCCCACTTAACCCGGCCGAATTGCCGGCAGTCATAACCGGAATTTCGAAAGCTTTTTCCAACCTTCCCCCATTCATGTTTGTGGTTCGTACACGAATGAAATACGGGCTGTGCGCGTGATCGAGAATGGCCTTTGTGAGCAGACGTTCCCCGCTGACCCGGAATTTGTCGTTATCGTTGTCGCCTTCGCCTTCAACCAGCGAATACGTGTGATCGGTTGAGCCATTGTTGTCAACCGTTGAAAAAACACCAATTTTTTTGCCCGACCACATCACGTTTTCGTAAATCGGATCCAGTTCGAGCAAAAGGTCGGATGGGGGCAGCGTATCGGGTTTCGAAATTGCCGGTAGCGCCGGGGGAACATCTTCGTCGGGATTTTCGTCCCAGGCATACCAGCGTTTGTGGGTATGGGCAGGGACCGTCAGGTTTGTATCGATCCGGATCCGGTAATCGAAGTGAGCTTTCCGGGTCACCTCCCCCCTGTATTCGTAATCGGTATTGGCAACCACCACCAGAACAACATCGTTGGCCGGGGGGATCGACAAGGTCAGGGCACAATCACCACTGTCGACCGGCGCACTGTAAACCGGGTTACCCAAAATATCGCGGTACGCTATCAGGCAGGACATGTTTTTACCCAGGGGTTGAAAATAAAGGGAAACCGAATCGCCTTTCACCTTCAGGGGTATTTGATTGGCGCCCGACCACCCCGGCGTAGTCCGGTACTCGGGAATCAGCAGGCCGGTTGAATCGAGGGTTGTTCGGGCATAGGGAGAACCGATCCACACTTCGGGATTCAGCCACGAAGGTTGCCATTCGGCCCGTACCGGAAGGTTAAAGTTGGCGTCGAGCAGTTTCCGGATGGCGCCGTGCCATTCGCCCATATCCACCAGCGCCTGTTTGGCCCGGTATTCCGTAATCAGGCGTCGCATCTGGACGTTACCGAGCGTATCGGCCATCCCCTCCAGAACCAGTCCTTCGCAGTAGCGCCAAATCCAGGGAATGCTGCCCACCCCGAGCGTTTGCCCCAGGAA
>DAIMEA010000479.1:0-3394 GCA_036725585.1 Prolixibacteraceae bacterium
CACATCAGCATCGACAACCACGAACCGGTGATGCCCACCGGCTTGCGGCGCACCTTCCCCAACCTGATGACCGGAGAGGGGATGCGCGGACAGGAATACAACGCCTGGTCGGCCGACGGGGGCAACCCGGTAAACCATACCTGCCTCCTTCCTTTTACCCGGGGTTTGGCCGGCCCCATGGATTATACCCCGGGAGTTTTCAACTTCACGAACCCGGTGAATCCGGGTACAAAAGTAAAAACCACACTTGCCCATCAACTGGCTTTGTATGTGGTTTTCTACAGCCCGCTACAAATGGCCTGCGACCTGCCCGAAAACTACGAAGGGAAACCGGCACTGAAGTTTATCGAAAACGTGCCGGTAAACTGGGATGTAACCCGTGTACCCGAGGCCCGAATTGGTGAATATGTCTCAATTGCCCGAAAGGACCGCCACTCAGGAGATTGGTACCTGGGCTGCATTACCGGGGAAAAGGCACGAATCGGATTGATCGCCCTCGACTTCCTGGAAAAAGATGCTCCTTACCAGGCTGAGATCTATCGCGACGGAATGGATGCACATTGGGAAACCCATCCAACTTCGATCGTGATGGAAACCCTGAACGTGAAAGGTGGCGACAGTCTGCCCGTGAAGCTGGTTCCGGGCGGAGGGATGGCCGTGCGCTTTGTACCGGAATGATGGAAGACGGGAGACGGAAGTTGGGAGTCGGAAGACAGAAGACGGAAGACGGAAGACGGGAGACGGGAGACAGAAGTCGGAAGACAGAAGATGGAAGTCTGGATACAGATTTGAATCGCATAGCGGCGACCTATTACTTTCTGCAACTGGATGATTAACTGCACATAAACGCCTCCCGGCAAACCGAAAATCGTAAAACCATGGTATCATGTTCCTTCTGTTTTGTCTCCGGATGAAGATAACAACGCGCTCCGGTTTCGCTCCGCAAAAGGGATCTGTTGTGTTACACCGCGTTTCAATCCGGGCGACCCGGGACGGGTCAAATGTCGATAGCCCCGGGTGGAATGCAATGGAAACCGGGGTAATGCGCGAACGACAAAAACAACCGGCCACGGTATCGCCTGTAAAAAAGGTCGCGCTCGATATGGCCGGAAGGCAGAAGACCTGATTGGGGTAGAATATTCGGTTGTCCGGGTTTGCTAACAACGCGCTACCCTTCCGTTCGATACAAAATTTTACCGCCGAACCGATCGGGTGGATCGAACGGTTTTCCTGTGCACACTCCCTTGCACATTGCAGAGACCTCTTTGCAACACGCCGGAAATGATATGATCCCAGATTGGAATGAAACCATAGGTCGCCGCTACGCGGCTTTATGTTTTCTGTGGCGCCGATATGCTACAAATAGGTTACCGCTACGCGGCTTTTTGCTTTTGGTCATTCGATAGGGCTACCCATAGGTCGTAGCGATAAAATGTTTCTGTGGTTCCCATTTGCTACCAATCGATTTTCGCCAGGCGAATTATAAACAAAATGATTTCGCACGTTTCCTAAGCCGCATCGCGGCGGCCTATTTGTAGCGCGAAGCGTCAGGATCGAGGCGAAAGCCGCGTAGCGGTGACCTCTTTTTTAGCATATCACTATCGGAAACAAAGCGAAAGCTGCATAACAGCGATCTATCCTTTCGGTTATAAATCTCCTGCAATCAACAATAAAAAGCTCAATAAACGACCACTAAAAACAATTAGCCATAAAAACAGGAATGGAATAAAATCCGCCTATCGACCCGGGGTTCGTTTCACCTTCCAGTCGGCTTTGTTTTCGACATTCCGCACAATCTTGTCCCTGCCGATGGTGTACGTAAAGGTGATCTGGTTCCCCCCCCAATAGCCGGGAACTTCCACATTGGGATTCATATGCCAGGTATAGTGGATGGCAAAATCCTGGAAATTAAAGGCGATATACGGATGCAAGAGTGTAAGCGAAGGCTCGTAAAAACGGGTATGCGACACGTACAAACCGGTCGAAATGTTGTAGGTCAGCTCTTTTCGAATGGGTGTGATCAGACGGTAAAAATTCCAGTCGAGCGCCAGGTCGATGTACACATCAAAATCCTCGGCATTGGGTTTGTACAAAAATACGGCGGAGGGTTCAAAACGGACATCGAACTTACGCGATTCGTATATATTCAGATCCTTAATTTTCGCATTCACGGCAATTTGAGCTGAATAGATCGAATCGTAAATCGAATAGCCGGTAACACCATAACGAAGAGTATCCTGTTCGAAATTATGTTTCGCATTGTTGATGTTCAGAAAAGACAGACCCAAATCGTAATAATCGGTGCGGAAGAGAGCACCCACATCGGCTTTAAAATTCGCAACGACCATATTGTCCGACAAGTCGGTGGGCAGAATGGGATCCCAGAGTTCCGGTATATCGTTCCCATCATTGTTGGTGAATTTCTGCGGATCGACCCCAATCACAAAAAGGCGGGGTGTGAATGCCAGAATCAGGTTCCTGGGCCGTTTGGTTTTCAGGTTCGGGGCCAGTTCGAGATGATAACCATAGGTGATCCCCAAATTGTACTCGTATTGTGCCCCGAAGGTGAAGTGCAGCAACTGCATTCCAAAAGCAGAATTGCCAAATTTCGAAAAGAATTTGTTGATCTTTCCGTCTTTTTTAAACAGGTACCCTTGCCCTACTTTCGAATGAGCATTCAGATAAAGGGTTCTGGGCGATGCATCTTTTAGTCCCGAGAAACGGGAATCGTAACCCACCAGGACGTTGTAATAGTCGTTCGTCCCGACATAGGCCGGATTCATAAAATAATCGTCGTACAAACTGTACTTGTACTGGTGCAGTTCCTGCGTCCAGGCAACTGATGCAAAGCCAGCCACACCCAGGATTATCAAAAGAATCTTTTTCATCCGTTCTATTTTTAAAGCAGACGGGTTTTCCGACCGTTGCCTACTTTCATATCTTAATCAATCCGTTGAAAAGCCAAATATACCCCAAATCGGGTTCGATGGATCTTTTCAACCTTTTTCAACCAGTTTTCTTTTTCAATAATTCCGCAACAACGTGATGGTACCGTATTCCATATCCGATTTATCCCTCGAAACATCGGGCTGATAAACATACATATAGGTTCCGGCCGGCACGGGTCTCCCTTTGTCGTCCAAACCATCCCATTTCAATCCTTCTTCGGGTACCTGCCCCCGGAAATGGCGGACCATTTCTCCGGCGGCATTGAATATCTTTAAATCAACATTGCTCTTTTCCCATTCGGTCACAATCCATTCGTCGTTGAAGTTATCCTTGTTGGGCGTGAAAATATTCTGGAAAATATCCTCGCATTCCATCGTGTCCACATCGAGCGTGAAGGTATAGCTCACCCAGCATTCGGTGTTCACGTCCTCAAACGTGATGAAAT
>DAIMEA010000480.1:0-3382 GCA_036725585.1 Prolixibacteraceae bacterium
CCATTCGTTAAAATACTCCTTCCAGGTTTGCAAGGGCTGGCACCAGCGAGGATTGCTGGCCATATACTTACCGGTACAAAAAGGGAGTCCGCTGTTATCCAGTTGGGAGCAGATTTTGGATGCAAGTTGGAGAAAGTAGTGTTGGATCGCTTCCCGGGGAATATCCGGATGATCATCAAACAGGATGGCATTGTCCTGATCGGAATTGAAGACAAGTTCTCCCCGACCGGCGCTCCCCACCGAGATGAAAGCCCAGGCTACAGGAGGAGGTCCCAGCTCTCGTAATGTGTTCTCAATAATCCGTATGGTTATTTGTTCGTTTATCTCTTTAATTATCGCACAGGCAGTTTGAACACGGCCCAATTCATTCAGTATCGGTTTTACCAGGAAAGCCTGTTTTTTCCGCAGGTAGGCCAGTTCATTCGAGTTGGAGCAACGTTCCAGCATCAGGGCAATTTCTTTTGGGGTATTGGTGTAAATACCGACCAGTTTTCCTTTTTCTACAACGGCTTGAGATTCTCCCAAATGATTGATGAGTACTAGGTGTGATATCGATTCCTGTTCCATAAGGGCATAGGCCTCTTCAATAGTAATCTGCTGATCTGCCGTAATAAGAGGGGCGGTCATACAGGTTGATACAGGTTGATCAAGTGGGAGGTTGTTCGATAATCCCCGGTATAAGATGTCTTTTTGTGTTACAATTCCGATGTTCTTCCCTTCCAGCAGAATAATAAGGAACGACGACCTGTTTTCCACCATTATTTCAATGGCCTGCCGGATCGATGCATTTCCAGGGCAGAAAGATAGCGGCAAGGAATATTCTACAGCGGGTTGCAGGTTTCGCGCAAATGCTTGCGAAAAAACTTCACCAAAAGCAAGATATTCTTCAGGAGGAATAAAGGGATGAACCGGCTCAAGAATCCCGTTGCACGCGAATGTATCCCGGTTGGCAGATTTTGAAATGGTTAGATGCAACAAAGACTCTGTCAAACCATTGTCTTTTTTGCGAAGGCTGATCTTCAATCCGGTGAACGATTGTTTTCGATTAATTTCCTTCAGGATTTTTTTCAGTTCTTCCCTGCTGCCCAGAACCTGATCTAATCGTTTGGTTCTCAATTCGGATTCATTTGCATAACCCAACATGGTTGCAACATTTCGGTTAAAATCGATCTGCTTGCTTTTTTCCTTTAATTCGAACCGGATCAGTCCAACGCCAGTATGATCAGAAAGGATCCGAAGGCTGTTCCTCACTTCTTTAAGTTCCTCTTGGGTGGTGCGGTATTCATGGGTGTCGCGAAAGGTAAGCAGCAAACCTTCTTTGTCGGCAAAACATACGGGTAGCATGGTCAATACGGCTTCAGCCTGAGAGCTGTCCCTCTTTTTCAAAAGAACTTCCATTCGGGTTTCTTTCCCGATCCCATCCCATTCAGGAATTGGTTCGGAAGCGAACAAAGAATCTATGGTTTTTTGTTGCAATTCTTCGGCTGAGCATTGAAGCCAGTTTTGAATGAAGGTGTTGGTATAGGAAATTTGTTTGTTAAGTAACAGGATGATGCCTTCTGTTGAGGATTCAAGAAGCGACTTATACTTTTCTTTTGATTCATGGAGCTGTAATTCCATGGCTCTTCGTTTGTTCTCAATTGTAAGGCTTTGAAAAGTTATAAAAAGAATAATCAGCGTAATGATAAATGTAATCCCAATGAGAATGATAAGTAATCTATTGGTTAATCTTGATATTTCAACCTTTACATCGTGGAGATAGAGCCCTGTACCGATAATCCAGTTCCAGTGTTCAAATTTTTTTACGAAGCTGAGTTTTGGGTCAATATGCTCCGGATCATCCTTAAACTGCCATTTGTATTGCATAAACCCCTCACCGTTGTTCTCTACAATGTTGAGCGCTTCCATAAATACCTTTATTCCATCGGGATCGGAAAAATTGCGGAGGCTTTTTCCATTCAGTTCCTGAACGTAAGGGTGCATGACCATTATGGGGGTTAAGTCTGTAATCCAGAAATAATCCTTTTGATCGGGGCCATAGCGTAACGATTTGATTTCATCAATTGCCTTTTCCTGAGCTTCCTGCCTCGTAAGCAGTCCGCTGGCTTCAACAGTCTGATATTTCTGTAAAATGCTCCATGCCGTATTGGTTAGTTCCAACAGCATGTTTTTTTTCTGGGTTATGGCGTTTTTTTCAAAGGCCGGAATAATAAAAACAAACGACGAGATCACAAAAAGCAGGATGGCCAGCATAGCCGGCAAGAATATTTTTTGAAAAAAACCCGCTTTCAACAATTTCTTCATAAGATAAACCTGCGGTTGGTGTTTAACGAAAGTGCGTTAATACTATGTTCTTCACTGTCGAAAATTGCAAATCCGTTTACTTGGCTGTTATCCGCCAGTGCGGGGATTGTGACACAACCCAGTTTTGTTTTCAGCCGTTTTTTCCCAAAGGAGTAATAGTTAAAACCTCCAAAAAACTGAGAAAAAAGATCATCGCCGGGTTCATAACAAATCCCAAGTCCTTCGATGTGCATGTGACCACATATTCCCCAAAGGCAATTCTGCTCGCTAAGGTATTTAAAATGTTCTTTTAAGCGAGTATTTTCATTCATTTTTAACGTGAGATATCCCGAAAAATTCGGGAAGAAAAAATGAGAAAACAATATTTTTTCCTCGGCGTATTCCTTTATGGAAAATTCGGGCAAGGAAAAAAGATATTCTGTTTCCTTCTCATTAACAACAATCGGAAAATCATCGGTGTAATTCCAAATTCTATTTTCCGATATCTCTAATTGTTCTTCAGGGGTAAGGTTAAACCATTGATCGGGAAAATTAAATCCGGAAAAGAAAACAGGCAAT
Source organism: Prolixibacteraceae bacterium (assembly GCA_036725585.1). Lineage (GTDB taxonomy): Bacteria > Bacteroidota > Bacteroidia > Bacteroidales > Prolixibacteraceae > DAIMEA01. The sequence continues at coordinate 2,863 of DAIMEA010000480.1, forward strand.
TTTTTGATATGGAATAGATCGTGGTTCCCTAAAAGTACGATCTGACAATTTTTTCGGATTAAAGAAATACATTCCGAAGCATTCCGGGTGTGGCTGTATTTAGCTCTTAGATAGGGATATCCTAATATGTCGCCGAGGCAAATGATCTGATCGCACTTTTCTGTTTCAATCATTCGCAGCGCTTTTTTTAAGCTGACAACATCTTCGTGTATATCCGATATAAGGGCGATTTTCAAGTGAACAGGTTTTGGATCGAAAAATGATGTTCGCTAAAGATATTCATAAAATGTTAATTGGAAATTTTGGAATTGAAAATTTTGAATCGATGAATCGAACCGTACCCGGAGGGGGTGGCTTGAATCCCCACAACCCGAATGGCCGTCCCAATTTTGAATCGGGACGTGTTTTTTCTTCCGCAGTTATAAAAAAACCTCAGCTTTGTTTGAAAACTGAGGTAAAAAAAACGAGCGGGAAACGGGACTCGAACCCGCGACCCCGACCTTGGCAAGGTCGTGCTCTA
>DAIMEA010000481.1:0-3375 GCA_036725585.1 Prolixibacteraceae bacterium
GTTTTTCTTCCACTTCGGTGCTGGTATACAAAACGTAAATTGTTCCTTCGAGCAGCGGACCGGGGATGATGTTCCGGTAGGTTTTCAAAATGGAGGGTGAGGTTAGAAGTCCCTCCCGGTGGGCTTCGGTAAACCAGTCTTCTTTACTGAAATCGACAAAGTATTTCGATGGCCAGTCGGGATCGTTGACCAAGCCGGCAACCACCTGGTAATGTCCTTTTTCACAAACCATTATATCGAAGGGCCACTCGTCCTTTTTGATCATTTCGGCAATCCCTGCCGATACGGCCGACCACCAGAAGTCGTCGTAGACATCGCCCGTGAATTTTTGCTGTATGTGAATTTTTTGGTTCAGAAATTCATAATTCCGGGCGATATCCCGCATCATTAATTCTTTGCTTCCTTCGCCCTCCCAGGGGGCCAGCCAGGTTAGCATCACGTTGCCGGGATTCGATCCTTCAAAAATCACATTCTTATCGTTTCCTGCTGTTATGGGATCCGATGTGTTGCATTGGACAAAAAAGGCAGCCAGAGAAGCCCCAAAAACAATCCCCATAATGCGCCATAGCCCTGCGATCCCTGTTTTCTGTTGTCGTTTTCTTTTACCCTTCATTTTACCCTGTGTTTTGATTGTCGTACTTAACGTTATAAAGGTATAATTTTTTGTGGAGGAACGTTCGGTTCCAATGAAAGTTGATTGATCTGTTTTTGCGAAAAATAAATTTTACGTGCAGATAATGACCCGGAAAAGGGGTGCAGGAAATGCAAGGTCTTATAGGATTGATCAATCGGCACGGATGGTTTTATTTTCCGGCTGATTTTCCTTGAATGGAGCGGGCAGATGTTTTCTTCTTTCTCAGTTGGGAAGGCGAAACACCTTCTTTTTCCTTGTAGATTCTGCTGAAATAGTGGATGGATTCAAAACCCATTTCGATGGCGATTTCCTTAATGCTTTTACTGCTGTTCCGGATCATTTCTTTCGATTGCTGAATGCGTAATCCCAGTTGATATTGATAGGGAGAAAGGCCTGTGTATTTTTTGAACATTCTTCGGAAATAGGAGTAACTGACATGAAGTTGCGCAGCCAGTTCCTCAATATTGGTGTAGTGGTGTACGTGGTCTCTCAGGTACAGGCAAGCTCTTCGAATGGTGCGTTCCATCTCCCGGTTGGCAAATTCGCTGTTTTTCGACAAGGAAACAATCCGCCCCAGAATGTAGACCAGCTTCCCGGCACATTCATGCTGAAATCCCGGTCGTTCTTCTTTAACCAATTGGATGATTTGGTTGAACTCGTATAACAGGCTTTCATGAAAACCTACCTTAATAACGGGGTTGTTGGTAGTAAAAAGCGGCTGCCGAAAAAGGTGCCGGGTAAATTCCCCGTTAAATCCAATGTAATGTTCGGTCCACCCGGTTTTGGAATCGGGTTTATAGCGATGCCACATGCCCGGGAAAAGGATCAATACCGAGCCGGGATTGATCCGGAATTTTCCCTGTTTCGTTTCCAGGATCCCCGATCCCTCGGTAATGTAATTCACCTGGAACTCGTTCAGGGTCCGCCCGTTTTCCCAGTTAAAATAATAGTTCTTTGGATGCTCGGGCGAGGGATAGGAACTAAAAGGTTCCACTACCGATATACCCGTAACATTCAGGAATAAGCCCCAGTTAATATCATCTTCGCTCGCTGTCAGGTATTTGAAAAAATCTTTCATCGATTAAGGTCAGAATGTGTAACTACAATGTCAAATTGTGTATTGATAAAAACTCATATTCAATTTATTTTTGAAGTTCGTGACTTTTCAAGGATCGAATCAAAAATATCAAATAGTAATTACAAAACCTGATCATTCGTTACATTATGCAAGCATTGTTAGGAATTATTTTCCACTCGTTGGGTGGCGCTTCTTCCGGTAGTTGGTATATGCCCTACAATTGGGTGAAAAAATGGCGTTGGGAAATATATTGGATTGTTGGAGGTTTGTTCTCGTGGCTGATTATGCCGTTCATTGCTGTTTCGCTCACAACGCCCGATTGGCAGGGTATTTTGCAGGGCGCCCAGGGAAGCGTTATTCGGAATACCTTCATTATGGGATTGCTTTGGGGGATAGGCGGTTTAACATACGGCCTGGCCATTCGCTACCTGGGAATGTCGCTCGGTAATTCGGTTTTGTTGGGTATAACGTCTGTTGTGGGTTCCCTGGGATTGCCCGTTCTACGAAATATTCCGGGCCTTGCTGAAATTCTTCCCGATGGTTTATCGTTTACCGACCTGTTTGGCAGTGCCGGTGGAAGGATCGTTTTATTGGGTATCCTGGTTTTGTTAATCGGAATTTACCTCAGCGGACGTGCCGGTATCAAAAAAGATAAGGATTTGGCAAACAAAAAGGAAGGCGTCAACACCGAGTTCTTTTTGGTTAAGGGATTGCTTATTGCTGTGGTTTCCGGAATTTTAAGCGCTTTTTTTAGCTTTGGTATCGACGCCGGTAAAGAAATGGCTGAAGCCGCCCGGGAATTGGCCGTTCAAAAAAGTTATCCCTTTCTCACAGAAACCGGCAACGGATATAAGTATCTGTTCGAAAATAACATCATTTTCTTTGTGATTCTCTGGGGCGGGCTTACAACCAACCTGATATGGTCGCTCATATTGATCCTGAAAAATAAAACCGGACGCGACCTGATTGATAAAAAATCACCCTTGCTCCGCAATTATCTTTTCTGTGCATTGGCCGGCACAACCTGGTTTTTGCAATTCTTTTTCTACGGCATGGGCGAAACGAAAATCGGGAACGGCGCCAGTTCGTGGACCCTGCATATGGCAACCATTATACTGACCGCAAATTTATGGGGATTCTGGCGCAAAGAATGGAAAGGGGTATCGAAGAAAACGTATATCACCATCCTGGTTGGCATTGGAACGATCTTGTTGTCGGTCATCATTATTGGCGTGGCTAAATGGCTGTATCCTGAATTAAATGCTCTTGGATAATGAAACGACTTGCCTTTAAAATGTACCTTAATGAGGGCATGAAAGAAGTATACAAAAAGCGGCATAACGAAATATGGCCGGAACTGAAACAGCTTCTCAAAGCGAACGGGATCAGCGAATACTCCATTTTTTTGGATGAAGAAACGTCTGTCTTATTTGCCTTTCAGAAAGTGAGCGGCGAAGGGGGATCCCAGGATTTGGGCAAAACGGAAATTGTGCAAAAATGGTGGGCTTTTATGGCTGATATCATGAAAACGAACCCGGATAACGCTCCGGTAAGTGTTGCGCTTGAGGAGGTTTTTTTTATGGAATAGTGCTTGAGTGCCTGAGTGCTTGAGTGCCTGAGTGCCTGAGTGCCTGAGTGCCTGAGTGCCTGAGTGCCTGAGTGC
>DAIMEA010000482.1:0-3375 GCA_036725585.1 Prolixibacteraceae bacterium
TCGGGGGGAATCCAGGTGGTAATCACCATGTCTTTTTGCTTTTCGAAACCTTTCATTTCAAACTGGGCTTCATCGAGACCGAAATTTTCCATTTTCCCCGAAAGCATGAAATGGAAAAGCGACTGGTCGGGGATAAGCAGGTTCTTCGATTTCAAAAACAGGGTGTCTTCCCGAAACGTATACATCAGCGTATCGAACAAAATGATTTTTTCCCGTTCGGGAAAGGTAAAATCGAAGATGATTTTTTTGATGTTTTTATCGTAGAAAAGTTTTCCTTTGCTGATCTGGAAGGTACTGTCGGCCAGGCGGGTTTTCGTAAAAATATCGGCTTCGATGCGGTAGGCAAGTTGCGCCCGCGCCAGGCCGCCGAGCAGGCAAAAAAGAAGCAAAGAAATAAGAAATTTTTTCATGGTTATACCGGTTATGATCCTTTTGATCGTGGATAAAAATAGCAAGAATGGGGAATACTACCAACAACTCTTCTGTTTTGTTCGAACTCAGGTCAGTTTCCCCCTTTTGATAAGGTAGGCCTGCAACACATGACGGAAATCGTCGTTGATATCGGCTTCGATAATGTCGATATGGAACTGGCCGCATTTCAGCTTTAATTCCTCAACCTGTGTTTTCATCATCCGGGCATAATCGCGCCTTACTTCCTGGGGTTTGAGCCGGATCATTTCCCCGGTTTCCAAATCGATGAATTTATGGGGGCGACTGGAATAGACCAGCTCTTCTTCGTGCATTTTATCCGTTACATGAAAAAGGATGACCTCGTGTTTGTTGTAGCGAAGATGTTGCAGGGCCTGGTACACTTCTTCGGGTTCGGCCTCACTGATCATGTCGGTAAAAAGAATGACCAGCGAGCGCTTATGAATATTTTCGGCTATCTGGTGCAATACCTCAATGGCATTGGTTGTCCGCTTCAATCCGGTATTTTCCGGTTTCAGCAAAAGTCCGAGCTGGTTGTACAGCAGATCGAGATGAACCGATGAAAGCCGGGCATCGGCATGAAATTCCAGCTTATCCGAAAAAAGACTTAAGCCCGAGGCATCGCGCTGACGGCGCATTAAATACATAATAGCAGCCGAGCAATATACCGAAAAGGTGAGTTTGTTCAGCTGCGTTTTGCCTTTCTTTTGCCAGGGAAACAGCATCGATGAGGAAGTATCGATGACCAGCTGGCAACGCAGGTTGGTTTCCTCCTCAAATTGTTTTACATACAGCCGCTCGGTCCGGCCAAACAATTTCCAGTCGATATTTTTGGTCGATTCTCCCTCGTTGTATTGCCGGTGCTCGGAGAACTCGACCGAGAAGCCATGGAAGGGACTCCGGTGCAGCCCCGTAATAAAGCCTTCGACTACCTCTTTCGCTATCAGTTCAAGATTATCGAAGTCCTGAAACTCCTCAAGGTTATGTAAATTGGTTATGTATTCCATCTGTATCCGATTCCTTTTCCCAAAAAACGACCGGCCTTTTTCGTACCCGGAAACGTGTTTTTTGGTGGGGTGAAATTAGTTTTTTTCCAGGCGCCCGCCAAACGTCGGTTTATATTTATCCGTTTTTTCAATCAGGTAATTAGAGGGCTGGCATGTTGATCCCAGTAATTTTCCGATATAGGTCGAGGGCATACAGGTCGGTCATGCCGGAAATGAAATCGACCACCGACTGGATTTTGGAATAGGGATCGGAATGTGCAGGTAGATACTGGACTGGAAACAATTTCATGATCTTTTTCCCGTAGGGGCTTTCCTTCAGGGCTGCTTCGGTAAAATGCTGAAGCAGTGTACGAATAATCCGGTAGCCGGCCAGTTCAATTTCAATCACGGTAGGATGCTGATAAATCCGGTTAACGGATACCTCCATGACTTCTCTCATGGCCAAAAGAGGGGTCGGGGCAAGATCGTTCATTAGTTGTCCCGGATATGCTCCTTCCATTATGGCTGTTTCGTTCTTGATGAACGTGGTGATGCATTGATTCACCAAAAGGCTGATGACTCCAGCCCTCAGGTATGCAATCTGCTCGTTCCGGTCGCTTACCTCACTCAGGGTTTTTTCAATTTTTCGGAGTTTGGTTGCATCATCGGCACGATCGTAAAAATTCAGGTAGAGCGCTTTTGTTTCATCGTAGGAAAGAATTTTGAGTTTGTGGGCATCTTCCAGGTCCATGATCTGGTAGCAGATATCATCGGCTGCTTCGACCAAATAGACCAGGGGATGACGGGCAAAGCTCAACCCGTTGGCAGGGATTTCGGGCATGCCCAGCTCGTGGGCAATAAGGCAGAAAGTATCTTTCTCCGATTGAAAGAAACCAAATTTTGGTTTGACAGCCAGGGGCGATTCATACGGATATTTCACGATCGAGGCCAGCATGGTGTATGTCAGGGCATATCCTCCCTTTCTGCGTCCGTTAAAGGTGTGGGTCAGCAAACGGAAGGCATTGGCATTCCCGTCGAAAAGGGTCAGGTCGCTTTGCCCGGCCGGAGAAAGAATACCGATGCCTTCCGCTCCCGAACCATTTCGGAAAAATTCTTTGATGGCATCTTCGCCCGAATGTCCGAAGGGAGGATTCCCCATATCGTGGGCCAAACAAGCGGCTGCCACTACCGACCCGATTTCGCGAATCAGTCCGTGATGTATCCCTTTCCGCTCCAGATACAGTGAAAGCATACTTCCTAACGAACGTCCAACGCTGGCCACTTCGAGGCTGTGGGTAAGCCGGTTGTGCACAAAAATACTGCCCGGGAGAGGAAATACCTGGGTTTTGTTTTGTAACCTCCGAAACGGCGATGAAAAAATCAGGCGGTCGTAATCGCGCTGAAATTCGGTACGCGATTCTTCGCTAAGGAGCTCGGGAGAAGGTTTCCCAAGCCGTTTAACGGACAAGAGCTGATCCCAATTCATGGCGCCAAGTTAACAAAAAAGCCCGAACGGTTTTGGCTTTCTGCAACCCGTCAAGGCCCATTTTGGAAAATTTTCAATCCTTGTTTCACTCCTTAAGCACGTTCTGAACCATGCTTTCTTTCCCTGTAACCTTTACAAAGTACGTTCCGGGAAGCAGCGATGAGGTGTTCATGTATATGGGATTCATTCCGCTGGCATCCTGTTCCAACACAAGTTTACCGCGGATATCGTACATCCGGACTTTTTGCAGTTCCTCTGCCTGTATCGTCATGCCGTCTTGTACAGGATTGGGGAAAATGGAAACCCTGCCTGCAAGCGGATTGTTAATTCCCACAGGAGTTGAATGATCAAATTCCCAGATATCCCACACTTCGACGTCGGATAATTTCCGGTTGTAGTAACGTACCTCATCGATATAGCCCTGAAAAGGTGTAACACCTTCCGGCTCGGCACATCCCAGCAGAAAAACAGCAT
>DAIMEA010000483.1:0-3371 GCA_036725585.1 Prolixibacteraceae bacterium
CATTCTCTCATTCTCTCATTCTCTCATTCTCTCATTCTCTCATTCTCTCATTCTCTCATTCTTCTAAAACCATATGTTCAGGCGTACATAAACATTTCTTCCCGGTTCTACGCTGATGGAGCCCCGGTTGGTCGAAAGATGGTTTGTGTACGCGGTGTTGGTGAGGTTGTCGATGCCTGCAAAAACCTGAAGCCGGATAAACGAAAGATCGAATTCGGCAGAGCTTAGTGACAGATCAAAGCGTAAATAACCATCGGTTTCCTTTTCTCCCTGGGCAACCTTGTCCTGACGGGCAGCGCCCACTACGGTCACTTCGGCTGAGCCTGCGGGGTGATACGTGTAGCGGAGTCCCAGCCGTCCGTTTAAGGGAGGGATCAGGGGCAGGTTGTTGCCTGTGTCGGTGTCTATACCCCGAACATACGAGAGCGTATGGAAGAGGACAAAATTATCGAAGAAATTATATTCCCATCCATAATCGAAACCATAGAGCAAAGCCTTGCTCACATTGGTGTTGATGAGGGCGGCAACTGTGTCGGTTATGTTCGAGGCGAGGGTGTAAATAAATTCGCCGGGTTTTTCAACCACCATGTTGGTCAGGCGGTTGACAAAAATCCCACCTTGCGCATTTACCTTTTTGTCCCAGACCCTGATCCCCAGATCGGCCGAATAGCCGCTTTCGGGATCGAGTTGGGTATTTCCCAACCGGACCAGGTTTCCCAGGTCGATGTACTTAAATCGTTCCTCGAGCGAAGGCGACCGGAACGAACGGGCCAGGTTCAATGAGGCGTCTACCTTTGTCGAAAGCTTGTACAGCAGTCCGGCATTCGCGCTCCAGGAAAGATCCCGGTCGGTGCCAGCCGCAAAGGTAATGCGACGGGTAGGTGGGGCATCGTTTCGTTCGCCGTTCACAATCAGGTAGTCGACGTCATGCCCCTCTTCATTTTCAATGAGGATGCCGTCGATTCGTCCGCCAAAAATAAGGGTCAGGCGCTCGTTCAGGATACGGGCTTCATCCTGGAAGAATAACCCGGCGCTGCTGAAGGTTGAGGAGGGGATGGGCGTTTCGCCCCGTTCGAGCTGGTTGGTTTTGATCACAGCCCCTTCCGGGTCCAGCACATCCACCTGTATAAATTTTTCCCGGGAGGTAGTCAGCTTCCGGCCCCATACTTCCGTTCCGGCGATCAGGGTGTTTTTCCCCGTTAAATTCCATGTGCCTTGCATCCGGGCGCCGTTGGTGACGTGCAGCCCGAAAGGAGTGATCTTTAACGGTGTGGTACGTTGGATGTTGCCATTGGGCAGATTTTGCTGGCTGGATGTGTTCGGAATCATCGAAACATCGCGAAGGATGTTCTGATAAAAATAACTCAATTGAAGGGAAACCATTTTTTGGGTCAGGTTCCTGATTTCATACCGGGCGTCGAGCAAATGCCGGTCGATATGGGCATAGGTGGCTTCGGCCGGTCCGGGGAAAGCATCTCCGCCGGGAATCCCGACGTCGATACCCCGGTTTTGCTGGTATTGTAACTGGAACAGATGGTTTGTAAAGGGTTTAATACCGATTTTTGCCGTGATGTTTTGCGCGGTATACTTGCTGTTGGGCAGGATTCCTTTGGGGGTGGCGATATCGTTGGCTTTTTTGTAGGTGCCACTAAGCCGTACGTACCATTTTTGTGAACCGGCATCTATAGCCGCATGGCCTGAAAAGAGATGATTGGCTGATGCATAGCCTGGCTGTATATTTCCCGAGAGATAAGGCCGTGTCCCAAAACGGCCTTCGCGCGTAATAATGTTTACAATGCCGCCCATGGCGCCTGTGCCATATAACGACGATTGCGCCCCTTTGATGACTTCCACCCGTTCGATGTCGTTTGCATCGATCATGCTGAGCGAGGCTGTCAGGTCCGTAGCGGTTTCCACCCGGTTCCCGTCGATGAGGACCACCAGTCGGTTTTCGCTCAATCCGCGAATGCTGACATTGGTCGCCCAAACGCCGTCGCTGCCCATCGCAAGGCCGGGTTCGTGGCTGAGAACGTGCGACAAGGTCAGCGACGAATTTTTTTGGTAGTCGTATGCGCCCACTACCGCCATGGATGTGGGCAACTCCTTTAATTTCCGATCGATACGCAAACTTGAAACCCTGATTTCACCCAGGCGGATATCGCGGGTTTCGACTAAGGTTGAATCGCTGTTTTCCTCCGGATCATTTTTGTCCCGGGCAAACGTAGCCAACGCGAAAACAAGGGCGAGCACGGTAGCCCATAAACTCTTTTTATTCATTTGTTTTGTTCTTTAAAAGCGCCGATTTTACCTGTATGCCTTCGATGCGGCCCAGTTGGCCGGTTAGCGAACCAATCTCATCGGTGGTACCTTCAAGAACAAGGGAAATAATGCTGAGCCCGTTGCTTCGGGGTAAACCCTGCCGCGACAGGATAATGGAAGCATGTTTCGAAATGGTTTCGTTCAGTGCCTGAACGTTTTTGCGGCTTTCAATTTGAATAATGGCTGTTCCGATTCTCTTTTCCATCAGTGTACCTTTGGATTAGATGATTATGGCCTGCTTCCCAGGTTACGAAAACAAGCAACGTAACCGCAGAATGATTCAGGTTTTATTGTTCTCAAAAGTAATCATTTGATCGAAAATAACGACGCTGCGGCGATCTTTTTTGAAAATTATCCGGCCTAAAAATGATAGCTTTGTAAAAAACCTGAAGGCTTATGCATATCCGAATTATTTGGGTTTTGGCAATAGGGATATTTTTTTTCGCTTGTCGAAGCGGGAAAATGCAAAGAGAAGAACATTCTTCCTTTACGCTTGTTGCCTTGAAAGGCCCCTCGTCGATGGGTATGATCCGTTTGATCGATAGCTTAATGCAGTCAGAAGAAACGGATTTCCGTGTCGAGATTGTCAACGAGCCCATCCAAGTTCGGAAAAGGATGCTCGACGGTTCGGCCGATTTTGTCATCCTTCCAACTACAATGGCGGCACTTACGTACAATAAAGGGCTCGAATACCAGTTGATTGCCATCCCGGTTTGGGGCACTCTGTATCTGACCGGGACCGATACAAGCCTTTTTGGATGGAACCTGCTGAAGGGCAAAAAAGTACACTCCATGGCCCGGGGCATGTCGCCCGACGTTGTGTTTCGGCACTTATTGAATAAAAACGGATTGGATACCGAAAACGATGTGACGCTCGATTACCGTTTTCCCACCCATATCGACCTGGCCCATGCCGTTGCTGCCGGGCAGGCCGGATACGCCATCCTCTCGGAGCCGCAGTTGAGTGTGGCCATGCACCGGAATCCGGACCTGAAACCCCTGCTCAACCTGAACGAAGCATGGATGCAGCACCATGGCGCCCCCATGGCTCA
>DAIMEA010000484.1:0-3348 GCA_036725585.1 Prolixibacteraceae bacterium
GGCTTGACGGTGGTTGCTTTCGGAACTTCGGCGCCCGTACTGATCGTTAGTCTGGATGCCACGCTCACCGGTCACCCCGAAATTGCCCTGGGAAACGTAATCGGGTCGAACATTGCCAACATTGCCATTGTGCTGGCCCTTACCGTGCTCATTCTGCCGATGCCGGTTGCCCTTCAAACCATTAAGCGCAGCTGGCCCTGGATGTTGCTTTCCGGGGTGGTTCTTTATTTAATGATGGCGAACGGATCCGTTGGGCATGTTGAAGGCTTTCTGCTGGTTGCGCTCCTGGTTTTGTTCGTGTTGGGAGCGATTAAAAGCTCCCGCAAATATGCCCGCGGTATTCCGGTGAAGATACCCGAAACCCGTTACAATATGGGATTGTGCATCGCGATGGTCCTTCTTGCTTCGGGCGGACTGGCGCTGGGATCGAGGTTTTTGGTCAACAGCGCTTCATCTATCGCCGGGCATCTGGGCGTGAGCGAGCGGATTATTTCCCTCACCGTTGTTGCCTTTGGTACCAGCATTCCCGAGCTGACAGCCTCCATCATTGCCGCCATCAAAAAAGAAAGCGACATTTCCGTGGGGAACATCATCGGATCGAATATTTTCAATGTTTTCGCTGTCATCGGGATCTCCTCGGGGATCCACATCATACCGCTTTCTTTTCCCGAATTCCGTGTCGACCTGCATTTTATGCTGCTGTTTTACCTGCTCCTCTTCCTGTTCATTCTTCCGAAAGGTTTTTTCCGGGGGAAAATATCGGTAGGCATTCTGAAGGAAAGGTACCAACAATTGGAGGGAGGATGGATTTCCCGAATGGAAGGTGCGGTTCTGTTTTTTCTTTATCTTGCGTATCTCTATTTCATTTTATTTTTCTGACCCTTGATTGAAGCAAAAAATATCACAAAATCGTTTGGCAACCTTCAGGTATTGAAGGGGCTCGATTTTTCGGCCGAACGGGCAAAAATTGTCTCGATTGTCGGGGCCAGTGGCGCCGGGAAAACCACCCTGCTGCAAATTCTCGGGACCCTGAACCGGCCCGATTCGGGCTCGCTGCTCATCGACGGGAAAAATCCCCTTACGATGAACGAGAAGGATCTGGCCGCCTTTCGGAACCGCCGTATCGGGTTTGTGTTCCAGTTTCACCATCTTTTGCCTGAGTTTACCGCCCTGGAAAATGTGTGTCTTCCCGGTTATATCGCCAACCACAACCGGAAAAAAATCGAAAAGAACGCTTCGGAACTGCTGGTCTCGCTGGGACTTTCGGACCGCATGTCCCATAAACCGGCCGAACTTTCGGGGGGCGAAAAACAACGGGTGGCCGTGGCCCGCGCCCTCATCAACCAGCCCGCGGTCATTTTTGCCGATGAACCCACCGGCAACCTCGACAGCAAAAACCAGGACGAACTGCACGACCTCTTTTTCTCCCTGCGCGACCAATACGGCGTGACCCTGATCATTGTAACCCACGACCGCAACTTTGCCCGCATGAGCGATGTCATTGCCGAAATCAAGGACGGGATGATCCTTGCCTGAGCCGTTATGAAGAAATGGATCCTCAGCAACGGATACACCATTACACGCGTGGCTACAGGCCGCAGCAATGCCTACCTGATGGAAACCCCTGCCGAAAATCTACTGGTCGACACAAGCGGGAAGCCCGCACGACGAAGGATTCTGCGCAATCTGAAAAAAGCGGGCATTGCCCGTCTCCACCGGATCATCCTCACGCATTCCCATTTCGACCACTGCGATAACGCGGCTTATCTTAAAACGATGTTTGGCTGTGCCCTTATCGTTGAGGAACATGCCCGGGAAATCGGGCCACGCGGAAAATCGCCCCTGCCCGGGGGAACCCTTCTTTTCTCAAAGATCCTGGTATCCCTTGGAAAGTACCTGCCTTCGAAGTTTTTTAGCCCTGTGCCCTTTGAAGCCGATACCTGGGCTTCCGGTTCTCTTTCGCTCAAAAAAGAGGGAATGGATATTGAATTACTGGCAACCCCGGGTCATTCGGCCGATTCGCTTTCCGTGCTTGTTAACCGGGAAGTGGCCATCGTGGGCGATACCTTGTTCGGGATTATCCCGGGTTCGGTTTTTCCGCCTTTTGCCGACGATGTTCCCCGGATGCTCGAAAGCTGGGACCGACTGCTGAAAACGGGATGTCGCCTGTTCCTGCCGGGTCACGGTTCGGTTCGTACCCGGGAGGAACTTGCGCGAGGATACCAAAAACACATCCGAAGATGCAAGGTGAAGATATCGATAGACTAAAAGCTTTTCTCGACGAGAAGTACAACGAATACAACACCCCGGGATTCATCGACGGCGATCCGGTTTCGGTTCCCCATTCGTTCGAAAATAAGGAAGATATCGAGATTGCCGCTTTACTGACCGCCACGATTGCCTGGGGCAACCGGGCTTCCATTATCCGGAGCGCAAAGCGCATGGTGAAAGAAATGGGATCCTTTCCGCACGAATTTCTGCTGCAGGCTTCCGATCGAGACCTGCTCCCCTTCCGGCATTTTGTCCATCGCACCTTTAACGGCAGCGACCTGCTTTTTTTCCTGAAAGCGCTCCGGGGAATATACCGGGAAAAGGGAGGACTGCAAACGGTTTTTGAAGAAGGATACCACCGCTCGGGCACGCTCCGCGGGGCTTTGTGCCATTTTCGCACGGTTTTCCTCGAAGCGCCCCACGAAAAGCGAAGTGAGAAGCATGTGGCTAATGTTGCAGAACACGCAAGCGGGAAACGGCTGTGCATGTTCCTCCGCTGGATGGTGCGCAACGACGGGCGGGGCGTCGATTTTGGTCTATGGAAGGGAATCCCCTCGTCGGCGCTGATGCTTCCCCTCGATGTGCACACGGGTACGGTTTCGCGGTCGCTCGGGTTGCTCACCCGGAAACAAAACGACTGGAAAGCGGTGGAAGAAGTAACGGAAAACCTGCGCCGTTTCGACCCCGGAGATCCCGTGAAATACGACTTTGCTTTGTTCGGGCTGGGGGTGAGCCGGATCCTTTGAAACAGGGAAGCGGGGCTCTACAAACAGAGTTTTTTCGGCTCTTAGGTTTTGTCGCGTTTTCGGAGACACTATCCATTGAAGATAGTATCCCAATCTGATTGGACAGTTGCTTTAGCCTCCTTCTGTCTTAGGTGACAGAACAGGTTTTCGCTCCGTAGCCCGAACGTTTTTCGGTGCTTTGCTCTGGCGCCAGAAACCTTCTTAGTAAGGAAAAACGCGCGAAGAAGAACCGTTCGATCCATCCGGCCGGTTCAGCGGCAGAATCTTGTATCGAACGGAACAGCAGCGCGTTGTTGGCATACCCGCGCAGCGGAACATTTTACCCCTGATA
>DAIMEA010000485.1:0-3341 GCA_036725585.1 Prolixibacteraceae bacterium
TCATTAAATTATTTTTCCCGAAACCGGGATGGGGACTCGGAATGACACGCTTTTCAAAGGGATTCCCCGTCGCCCGATGTACATCGGGATTCCCTCGGAATGACACCTCGTAACAACGGTCATCGCCGCATGATGCCCCATTTTTGGGTTAGGGATGTTTCCGGCAATTTTTCCACTACCCATCACAAAACCCCGTCATTTTTTTGTATTTTTCTCCCTAAAAAACATGGTACTCGACCTTCTTCTGATCATTGCCGGAATTATTTTCCTTCTGGTGGGTTTGGCCGGATGCATCCTCCCCGTTTTGCCCGGCCCTCCTCTTTCGTATGTAGGTTTGCTGATGCTCCATTTCACAAAATCCCATCATTTTTCCTCTGATTTTCTTTTGCTTTGGGCCGCCCTGGCCATCGCCGTTACCATCATCGACAATGTAATCCCCGTGTTGGGAACCAAAAAGTATGGAGGAAGCAAGAAAGCTGTATGGGGAAGTATAATTGGTCTGATCGTTGGTCTGTTCCTGTTTCCTCCCTTCGGAATCATTATCGGCCCTTTTGCCGGGGCGGTCATTGGCGAACTGATCGACGGAAAGGAAACCGGCGACGCGTTGCGTTCGGGATTCGGGGCTTTTATGGGATTTTTGGGCGGCACCATCCTAAAATTGGTGACTTCGGGATTGATGACCTTCTATTTTTTTAAAGAATTAATCGTTTGATAACTTTTTACATAATTATTTATATTTTTACGCTATAGTTTGGGAATCGGATGTTTTTCAATTTCCGGAAAACCGAGCCGTTCGAAAAAAAATTTCCTGAGCCCACAAATCGAAAAATCTATTCTTATGAAGATCATTTACCGCCTCTTAATTGTTCTCTGCTTTATTGCTTTTTCCTGTGAAAAAGCCAGCTACTACCCCAGCGACACCAGTGCGTATACGACGAAGAACCTGCAGGTATCCGAAAAAGTGATCCAAATGGATCAAAACCTTGTCATGGACAATTATTCATGGGAAGTTAATGAGGGGATCTATCGGTATTATTACACCGGCGATGCCCCTGAGGCCGAAGTGGGTTCCATATTGGTTGATACGATTAACGGGGGCTGCATCCGTAAAGTAGAAGAAATCATCCAAAACGATCAAGGTTTGCTCAAGGTTCGCACTTCCCAGGCGACACTGAGCGATTTGTTTACCGGCGGACAATTGGAGTGCGTGATCGGAATGGATGAGAATCTGAAAAGTTCCGGCGATATTCACTATAAGGATCTCACGAGCATTTTTGCACCCGGGTTCAAAACCACCGAACCGATGGTCTACGAATTTGAGACGAAATTAACCAACGACGTTACCCTTACAGGAACGATTACCTTTAAGCCCCGTATTTATTTAAACTGGAAATTTTCAGAAGGAAATGAATTGAACCAGATGGACTTTTATCTCGACAATACGAAATTGATCATGGACGCCACGCTCAGCATTTCCAATAGCTACGGCATTTCCAAGACTGTCCAGAAATCGTTTGGGAAAGTGAGAAAGAGGGGTTATTTCCAAGCTTCTTTCCTACCGGTCGTATTTGAAATGGAAATGGAATTGATCGGGTATGGAATTCTGGAAATCGAGGAAGAGTCGGATTTCCCCGTTAGCATCACCCAAACCAGTTCGCTGAGTTACGGGGTAAGTTATTCAAACGGCGAAGCACAGTTTGTTAAAGGATTCACCAACGATTTTGAATTTGGCGCTGATCCCAGCATTGAAACAAATGCCCGGCTTCAAATCAGTTTGGTACCCCAGATCAGTGTCAAGTTTTACAATATACTGGGCGCCATCATTAAGCCCAAACCCTATATCGACGTTAACGCGCACTACATCAACGAATCGGGATTGCAAGAAAGTTGTGCCCAGGTAGATGCCGGGATGGATCTGGGTCTTTCGTTGCGGGCTGAAATATTCGATAACCATCTTTTCGATTTATCGAAAGATTTCCCGGTTGCCCGGAATACTCTATGGAAGAGCGACAACAACTGTATCCTCCCGGTTATTGAAATCAGCGAACCCCTTTGGGCTCCGGGCACCCACGAATGCCCGGGAACCACTCCTTATGAAATTACTTTTCAGGTAAATGATCCGGAGCGTTTACTGGGAGAAGGAACGGTTTTGAATGCCATGCACCGTTTCCACTATGCTTCAGGGGAAATCACCCAGGGGAGCATTACCCGAACCTGGGACGAGATGAACTATGCAGCAGAAAAACTGAGTTACACTATTTGTATCGGATGGGTCGATGCACAATTTGTGGAACAAAGCCTTTGGATCGTTTCGGCCGACGGCACGCAAAGCAACATGGTTTCCGTGATCATTCCCAGAGGAAGCCACTAACACCCGTCGCTGCTTTTACACGATACTTCGACTACAAACGAAAAAGCCGGTTACGACAAGAGGGCCAGGGTATCGCGGGCGATCATCAGTTCCTCGTTGGTCGGTACCACCATGATGGTTACCTTGGAACTGTCGGTGCTAATAACCGCTTCTTTGGCGCGTAAATCCCGGTTTTTCCCCAGGTCGATATCGAAGCCCAGCCATTGCAGTCCTTCACAGATCCCCTGACGTGTTTGCCAGGCATTTTCACCAATACCTCCGGTAAATACCAGCACATCGCATCCGTTCATGGCCGCGGTGTAGGCTCCGATGTATTTTTTCACCCGGTAGTCGTACATTTCGAGGGCAATTTTTGCCAGCTCATTTCCCTGGGCTGCATGTTCGTTGATATCGCGAAAATCGGAGGAGATGCCGGTAATTCCGAGCATCCCGCTGTGTTTGTTGAATAGGGTGGAGGTGGTTTCGACACCCAGTTTCTCTTTCTCCATCAGGTAGGTTACCACTCCGATATCGAGATCGCCCGAGCGGGTTCCCATGAGCAGACCTTCGAGCGGGGTAAATCCCATGGAGGTATCGACCGACCGTCCTCCTTGAATAGCGGCAACCGAAGCCCCATTTCCCAAATGACAAGTGATCACTTTGGTTTGATTGCATTCATGTCCGAGCAATTCACAGGCCCGCCGGCTCACATACCGGTGGCTGGTTCCATGGAAGCCGTAGCGCCGTATACCGTATTTCAGGTACAAAGTATAGGGAATGCCGTACATGTAGGCTTGTTTGGGCATGGTTTGATGAAAGGCGGTATCGAAAACCGCCACCTGCCGCAAATCGGGGATCAGTTCCGAAATGGCTTCAATCCCTTTCAGGTTGGGTGGATTATGCAGAGGAGCCAGGTCGATGCATTTTTCCATGGCGGAAACAACCTCGTGGTCGATCAGAACACTTGCATTGAAATGCTCGCCCCCATGGA
>DAIMEA010000486.1:0-3332 GCA_036725585.1 Prolixibacteraceae bacterium
GTAGCGCGTTCGTTGATTGTCCTTGCTGAAGGTTTTCAGCAAGGTAGGAAGGGATGAGTTTGAACCAAAGGACACAAGATTAACGGCCCTTATCGGAAATAATCAAATAGCCAATCCCAATTGTAATCGGGACAAATAAATTAATCCCTAACTAACCGAACAGGATTCCCTTGCCCCTTGAAGCTGGGGAATCTTTTTAGGTCTTCGGCTTCGTAATACAGTACTCGGCACCAGCCACCGAAGAGATCATCTAACTCGGTAGAACTCCACCATTCGCATTCCTCTCCAAGGTTATTGAAATTTCCACCTCCTTCGTTACGGTATCCACTCGGAAGGGCTGTAAATCCGGTTCTATTGTTTTTTTCGGGCGATGCTCCGGGTGTGCCGTCTCTGCTCGCTAATTCCCATTTTGTTTTAGCACACAAGGATTTGGCAATCCTATTTTCTTTTCTTGTGCCATCGTAGTTATACCCGTTGACAATCAAATAGTTTTCCAAAATGGTCCAGTCATCATCAGTAGGTATGTGCCAACCTTCCGGAGCGAGCTTACCGGAGGTAACTGCATACCAGTTATAAAGCCTCCCGTAAATATCGGCATTGCTTTCGAGGTTATCATAATTGCAGTAGGCACCTTTTTTTAAACTTCGTAAACCTGTCCACTCGTTGTCATCTGTCACATTTGGTATAGCCGTTCCATCATTGTATTTGGTTGTTTTCAGGTTTTCAACAGCCCATACCTGTGTGCCAATTTTCAAAGTGTTGTACTTGTTGCCATCGGCATCTTTAAAGGTTCCTGCGCTGGAGAAATCACCGCTCAGTTCATCAGTTTTGTCACATGCTGTTGCAACAGTAAATAGTAATCCTGCTATTAAAAGCAATTGGGTAAATGATATTCTTTTTTTCATAACATAAGTTTCATCATTAATTGCGTTTCTAAAATTAATTTTTATCATCAGTGCTTACTTCGACATGCTCAGCACAAGTCGCGGAAATAATCACCCTTCGAAACGCTCAGGGAAAAAATAAATCAAATAGACAATCCCGAAGGTATCGGGACAAATAAATTAATCCCTAACTAACCGAACAGAAAAGCCATACCCCTTGGAGTTGAGGTTCCTGCACAAGTCTAGGTAATTGTAACCCAGGCGCCGGAAGTAGGCGTAGTTTTCATCGTTCTCGGCAGAACTCCACCAATTGCCGTACTTCCCAATGTCGTAGAATGTACCAAAGTGGTTGTCGCGGTAGCCACACGGAAGAGCTGTAAAGCCTGTGCTGTTGTTGTTTTCGGGCGATGCTCCGGGGGTGCCGGCTTCGCTCGATGATGCCCAATTGGTTTTAGCGCAAATCGCTTTGGCGATCTTGTCTTCATCTAAAGTGCCATCGTAATTATAACCGTTAGCAATCAGGTAGTTTTCCAAAATGGTCCAGTCATCCTCGGTGGGTACATGCCAGCCTGCCGGGGCAAGCTTGCCGGTGTTTACTGAAAACCAGTTATAAAGCCTCCCGTAAATTTCGGCATTACTTTCAAGGTTGGCGTAATTGCAGTAAGCATCCGTTTTTAAATTAGCCCAGGTCTCTTTATCGGTTACATTGGGTATCGGGGAACCGTCGTTGTACTTGGTGGTTCGCAGGTTTTCAACCATCCAAACCTGGGTGCCAATTTTTACAGTATTGTACACGTTGCCATCGGCATCTTTCACCGTTCGTGCACTTGGGGAATCGCCGCCCGGGTCTTCGGATTTGTCACATGCTGTTACAGCAGCAAATAGTAATCCTGCCATTAAAAGCAGTTGGGTAAACGTTCTTTTTTTGATCATATTACAAACTATTGTTTTTCGTATTTCACCAATTGTCTTCATTATTAATTGCGTTTTGAAAAATTGTTTTTGAAAGCGTTGCTTTCATTTTGTTCGCCTCATTTTC
Source organism: Prolixibacteraceae bacterium (assembly GCA_036725585.1). Lineage (GTDB taxonomy): Bacteria > Bacteroidota > Bacteroidia > Bacteroidales > Prolixibacteraceae > DAIMEA01. Next base: position 1,924 of record DAIMEA010000486.1, read on the forward strand.
AATCATCCTCTTTATATTTAACCATTCCCTGTCTCTATATGCCTTAGAACTACCAAAAGCCTTGAAGGAAGCTTCTTCTTCATCTGTAATAACTCCAATATTTATGTTTTCGCCTTCGTGTGTGAAGTTTTTGAATTCATATTTGAAGCGACCATCTTTGAATAATAATTCAATTTCAAAGGAAATTTTTCCACGATAGTACGGGTCAATACCCGCATAATCGATTTCACTTTTCCCAAGGATATGGCAGCTTTTATCATCCTTGTACTTGATAACTTCATCCGGATTTTTGAACGATTTGGCAAACCATAAAAGCCCTCTGTTGTAAAGATCTTCTTTTGTGACAGAATCTTTTTGAATAACTTCAGAATAGGCTATCGAGATTTGTGCAGATACACAGAGGTTTATGAGTAACAGAAGTGATAGAATGAAAAATCCCTTCATCGTGTTTAGTTAATTAGCTGGTGACTACCAAAGTAAGAAATTTTTTTGAAATTTCTTCAACAATGATGGTTTGTGCCGTAAAAACTCAAAAGCAAAGATGATTTTTTCGACATTCCCTCCCGATTGGGTAATTATGGTGTGGGTGAAACTTTTCAAAAGTTGCCCGGTTTGGTTGATTCCCAGCCGGAGGATCTCCAGTTCCCATCGCTCAATTACATACCCGGCCCAGGCCTCAATGGTTTGTTTCTGGTCCATTATTCTTCCCGTTCGAAGCTTTCGTCCCGGTACAGGTAGGAAATGCTGTACCCGTACAACCCCGTTGCAACCGACCCGATCCGCTGGTAATCGATCCGGGAAAAGTTGATCCCGTAAAAAGGATCTCCGATATTTATCCCGTTGGCTTTCATTCTTTTATTGAACAGCAAGGGCGGGAACTCCTTCCACCAGTCATTTATTCTAAAAATCGAACCCGTTTGCAGAAAAAATCAATCACAATAAAAACAATTCAAAATTATCCCGATGTATGATTTCCGTTTTTGAAGGTTTGTAGTTTTTGGTAAAAGTAAACCGGGAAACCCGTCTTTTTATTTGGATTCCATTTAAATTCAAATGCCGAAATTTCCCCGTCTATTTCTTCGATGTAATCAATTTCCTGTTGCTGTTGGGTCCGCCAGAAATATTAATAGCAAACAAAAGTCGAAAATAATTATAGTTATTTTCCATTAAGGTCGAAAATTATTACTTTCTGATACAGAAAGTAATGAATACTTTTGAGTGACCTACCCTTCCGTGTCATTTCGATTCGGATGTACATAGGGATGTAAGAAGGGACATGATCCCATGGTTTCACGATTTTCGATTTGCCAGAGCCTCTATGTTCTGACAATATACCGGTTGCACAATGTAGCAGGTCGCCGCTATGCGGCTTGGGTGTCGTATTATTTCCAGCGTGTTACAAAGAAGTC
>DAIMEA010000487.1:0-3322 GCA_036725585.1 Prolixibacteraceae bacterium
TTACCCAGCGCGAAGGCAACCGGTCGGCAATGAAAGGGACATTCAGCCTTGGGATTACCGATGCTTCTTTTAGCATTGAAGGTCCTTTGCTGAATAAAAAAGCCAGTTTCATTGTCACCGGACGAAAAACGTTAACCGAGCCCCTGATGCTTTTTGGTACGGCTCTGTCTGATCAGAAAAATTACATGTATTACGGTTTCCACGATATGAACGGCAAATTTTCGTGGCACCCCAACGAAAAAAACCACCTGTATGTAAACATCTACCAGGGCGACGACTATATCAGGTATTGGAACAAGGATTACAAAAGAGACAGGGAAAAGAATGAAACCAATTATTTATGGGGAAACTGGATGGCATCGGCCCGCTGGAACAGCATGATCTCGCCACGCCTGCTCACGGACAACACGCTTTCGTACACCCGTTACCGGCTCGAAAATGCAACATCGTTCACCCCGTTGGACGATTCCCTTTCACAGTCCTATACAAACCGCTATTTTTCAACGGTAAATGATTTTTCGTTCCGTTCCGACTGGAAATACAAATTGGGAAAGGACTGGTCGGTCGATTTTGGGATGAAAGCCTCGCTGAACCAGTTTATCCCGACAAAAAGCGAACTGTCGGAATACAAGGTTCAAAAGGAGTACGAAATTATCCGTCCCATCGAAATCGATGCTTATTGCTCTAACCGCTTTTCGTTGTTTAACCTTTTAAATGCCGATGTTGGTTTGCGTGTTATAAACTACAACCTTCAAACCTATACCGATTGGTCGCTGGAACCCCGAGTGGATTTGAATTTTACGATAACACAAAACCATACGCTTAATTTTACCTGGCACGAGGTGAAACAATATGCCCACCTGGTGATGACGGCGGGTAATATTTTCAACAACGAAGCCTGGATCCCTGCCGATGATGAAATTTCTCCATCGCGATCGGGCCAGTATTCACTCGGCTGGAAAGGGACGTTTCTTCATTCTTTCGATTTTGAAACCAATATTTATTATAAGCAGCTTAATGATCTTGTTACCTACAAAGAAGGTTATTCAAGTTTATTGGGCGATGGGAGCTGGCGGTCGAAAGTTGAAACAAATGGCAAGGGCACATCGAAGGGCATCGAGTTGCTGGTGAAAAAAACCGAAGGTAAATGGACCGGGTTTGTTGCTTACACCTATTCGGAAACCACCCGGCAGTTTGACAATATTAACGGAGGAAAGGAATACGTGTATGATTTCGACCGGCCGCATTCGTTTGCCATTAACATTCACCGGAAACTGAACGAAAAATGGGACTTTAACCTGTCGTGGACCTACCAAACCGGCTTGCCCTATACGCCCGTGATCGGACGGCAAATTGTTATGGTTCCGGGAATGGAAATCGGTTATACCGAAGCGTGCATTTATGGCGAGCGCAACAGCGAACGCATGAAGGACTACCATCGGCTCGATGTTGGTTTTACCTATAAAACGAAAACACGCTGGGGCGACCGGGTGGAATGGAATTTTTCGGTATATAATTTATACAACCGCCATAATCCCGGGTACTATTTTTACGGGTATGGAGAAAAAGGCGCCGACCATTACGACCCGTTTGATTACAAACCCCTGGGCCTTTTCCAAACCAGTTACTTCCCCATTATTCCATCGGTATCGTATAAGGTTTACTATGGCGACAGGCCGAAAGGTGCAAAAAAGAAAAAAACAGGGATATTCCAGAAAATAAAGAATTATCTTAATTATGAGTATGAATAAATTATTGACCATCAGTATCCTTATCGTTTCAACAGTTTTAATGGGCAAAACAACCCACGCGCAGCAATATTCCATAAAAGACCGATGGAATATTAAGACCGATTATGGCTTTTATCCTGATCTGGGTTATAATTTTGGTTTTAGTAATGATTTCACCCCTGTTGTCCAGGTTGAAGCAAATTACGGGGTGCTTGATTTTATGGAAGTTGGTGTTTACTCCGGATTTACACAAGTTACAGCAGGGGTATTTATATACGATGATCCAGATAGTATAAGTGCATGGGGCTTTGGGAGTGATGCACCCATAATTTTTTATGGAGTTACTACCAATATTCATCTGTTTCCCTTTATTTTGAAAAGTGAAAAATTCAGGATCGATTTTTATGTATCGGGCAAGCTTGGTGGTTTTTATATATTCTCAGAAGAGACCGGGGATTTTACTGAACCGGAAAGGGGCAACCGGTTTGATTACGGTGTTTATGGCGGTTTATCTTTCTATATTGGTGAACATTGGGGGATTTATGGCGAATACGGTTACGGGAATTATTGCAACAGCCGGGTTGGCTTAACGTTCAAGTTTTAGGACAACCCACTGCCTTAAACAGGGGGTGTATATATTGGCTGCATATGAGTTGCCGTCCCATTTATGGGACGGGGTAATGATGTAGATCGACACAGGGCTTTAGCCCAAAACCTGATATTTACTTGTAACTTTTAAAAACGACAATTTAGATGAAAAAAATATTGACTATCAGCTTACTTAACGTCACTACTTTTTTAATAACTCAAACAACACACGCGCAGTACTATACAATAAAAGACCGCTGGAACGTTAAAACCAATTATAGCTTTTATCCCAACCTGGGATTTGTTCTGCCTACAAGTGAAAATTTTACGCCAGTTGGTCAGGTTGAATTAAATTATGGATTATTCAATTTTCTTGAAATGGCCCTTTACTCAGGATGTACCCAGGTTACAGAGATGATAATTACTTCTGCTAATCAGGGTGGGGGATTTGGCTATGGGAAAATTGTTCCAGTGCTTTTTTATGGGGCAACTACAAATATTCATCTGTTTCCCTTTATTTTGAAAAGGGAAAATTTCAGGATCGATTTCTATTTGTCAGGGAAATTGGGTGGTTTTTATATTTAAGCTGAAGAACGTGGCGATTTTACAGAGCCTGAAAGGGGGAACCGGATTGATTACGGTGTTTATGGCGGCCTGGCTTTTTATATTGGCGAACATTGGGGAATTTATGGCGAATACGGCTATGGGAATTATTGCAACAGCCGGGTTGGCTTAACGTTTAAATTTTAAAGCTTATGATTCTCCGTAAATAATGGAAAGGGAAAGCATTAACAGGTGTCAGGGGCAGTATCCTCTTAAAAATTTTGGGGTATAATGTGGTAATGACATTAATAAAAGGCGCGTCATTCCGACGATCCCGATAGCTATCGGGAGAGGAGGAATCCCTGGTTATAACGGATTTGAACATCGCTGATTTTCATAATATTTTGAACGATCTGCCTTCCCGTTCGATACAAGATTCTGCCGCTGAACCGGCCGGGTGG
>DAIMEA010000488.1:0-3308 GCA_036725585.1 Prolixibacteraceae bacterium
CCCACTCGACCACCTTTTCCCGGATCCAGGCTTCCATTTGGTCGAGGTCGTCGCATTCAAAACCGTCGTCGTCGGTAACGGTTGGCATGTTGCTTTCCTCCTGAAAAACAACATTCAGGGCTTTGTCGAAAACCAACAACTTTTTATTGGTTTTTCCGATATCGAATACGAGGGTATCGCTCATGGTTTATTGCATCCTTTTATCTTCGTTTCAAAATGACCGTCATCCCGATGAACATGTTCTCATTGTCAGCGTTTGGCCAAAACATCCTTCTCGTATTGCTGAATTTCCACAATGAAGTCTTCGGCGACGGGAACCGCATTTTTAAGGCAATAGTAATCCCAAACAGCCCCAAACGGTTTTGTTTTCAGAAGCTCCATATAGGCCAGGCGTTCATAGTTCTTCCCCTTTTCCTCGAATTGTTTGAGCATGCCGTACGGTTCGAGTAAGGCATAGAGAAAAGCCTGCTGAACGGCCCGGGTTCCGGTAACATACGCGCCGATGCGGTTGATGGAGCCGTCGAAGAAATCGAGCCCGATGTTGAGTCGGCTTAAAAAGTTGTTGCGAATAATCTCAGAGGCAATCAGTTGAATTTCCTCATTGAGGGTGGTCGCATGATCGGAATCCCAGCGTACGGGGCGCGAAAGGTGCAGCAACAACTGATCGACAAACAACAGGCACGACGAAATCTTATCGCCAACCTGCTCGGTGGGATGAAAATGCCCCGTATCGAGACAGATCAGTTTGTTGTTTTTCACGGCATAACCAAGGTAAAAATCGTGCGAGCCCACGGTCATCGATTCGGCCCCGATGCCAAATAATTTGCTCTCGACAGCATCCTTGAGGTATTCTTTCGGGTATTCGGTTTCGAAGATTTCGTCGAGCGATTTTTTAAGTAGTTGGCGGTATCCATTCCGGTCGACCGGCACATCTTTCGATCCGTCGGGAATCCAGATGTTGTTGACGCAGGGCGTGCCCAGTTGCTTTCCCATCTCGGCGGCAATGGCCCGGCATCGCTTTACGTGTTCGACCCAGAATTTCCGGATTTCTTCATTTTTACTCGACAGGGTAAAACCGTCATCCGCGTTGGGATGGGAAAAACAAGTGGGATTGAAGTCGAGCCCCATGCCCCGTTCTTTAGCCCAGTCAATCCAGCCCTGGAAATGTTTGGGTTCAATCCGATCCCGGTCCACGCGTTCGCCACCAAACTCTCCGTAAATGGCATGCAGGTTCAAACGTTGTTTCCCGGGCAGCAACGACAGCACTTTGTCCAGGTCCTTGCGCATTTCACCTATGTTCCGGGCTTTCCCGGGATAATTACCCGTAACCTGTATGCCTCCCCCGGCCAGTTCGGCATCGGGGGTTTCAAAACCGCCCACATCGTCGGTTTGCCAGCAGTGAAGGGAGATAACTACGTCATCCATTTTCCGAAGCGCGGCACAGGTATCGACACCCAGTGCTGCATATTGTTCTTTGGCCAGTTGATACGCTTTTTCAATAATTTCTTTGTTCATATTTTCAATTTTTAAATGATACACAGTTGCACAGAGAAGACACAGGCACGGAGTTATTTTACCACTGGCCACGAAAATGTATACTTCCCGGAGCCCAGTTTAACTATGGCATCCTGCTCTTTATGAATCGCTTCATGAAACATAACCGGATCGCCCTGAAGACTTACTTCCTCTAAAACGGCAAAGGGCAGAATAACCGTTGCCGTTGTGTTTGCCGGTATTTCAAGCGAATAGTTCATTGTATTTCCGTTTCTTTTCCAGTCCGATACAATTCGTCCATAGGGAGATTCGTATGCTGCTTTAGCGAAGGTCAATCCGCCACCGGGGTGCGGGGAAAGGAAAAAGTGCCTGTACCCGGGATTTTCCTCGTCAATTCGGATTCCGGCCACATAGGTATATAACCATTCGCCTATGGCCCCGTACGCATAATGGTTAAAACTGTTCATGCCTACATCCTGGAAACTTCCGTCGGGTTTTTGGCCGTCCCAGCGTTCCCATATTGTGGTTGCCCCCTGGATTACAGGATACAGCCACGAAGGATACCCCCTGCGGTTAAGCAGCATAAAAGCCAGGTCGTCGTATCCATGCGCCGACAAAGTTTTGCACAAAAGCGGTGTACCCAGGAACCCGGTGGTGAGGTGGCCAAAGGCCTTTACGTCGTCGGCCAGATATTTTGCTGCTTCCGGAATCCGTTCATCGGGCAACAAGTCAAAAGCTAAAGCCAGAGCATAGGCTGTTTGCGTATGAGAAACCAGCCGGCCGGCCGGGGTTACAAATTCATGGATAAACGCTTTTTTAATTCCTTCTGATAGCAGACTGTATTCTTTCACATCTGCTTCTTTGCCAATTATCCCGGCTATTTTTGCAAGCAGAGATGAAGAATACCGGAAGTAAGCTGTGGCTATCAATCCTTTATCGGTTGTGGCGCCGGGATAATCGGAACGGGTTGTGGCAAAGGCCAGCCAATCGCCAAAATGCCAGTCTTCGGTCCAGAGCAAATCGTCGCCGGCTCTTTTGCGCATGTATTCCACCCAGGCTTTCATGCTCGGATACTGCACTTCGAGCAAACAGGTATCGCCATAAGCCCGGTACATATTCCAGGGAATGACAAGGGCGGCATCGGCCCAGCCGGTTGCACCCCCGCCCCCGTTCAGCACATCGGGCACTACGTTAGTAACTTTTCCATCGGGATGCTGGTCGGCCGCCAGGTCGCCCATCCATTTGGTAAAGAACGAAGACACATCATACAAAAAAGCGGCAGTGGAACTAAAGACCTGGGCATCACCAGTCCAGCCCATGCGTTCGTCGCGCTGGGGGCAATCGGTCGGGACTTCCAGAAAATTTCCCCGTTGTCCCCACCGGATATTCTCCTGCAAGCGATTGATCAGGGAATCGGAACAGGAAAAAGAGCCCGTTGGATTCATGTCGGTATGGATCACCAACCCTTTCAGGGAATTCAGATAGGGGATACCCGGATAGCCTTCCACTTTCACATAACGAAAACCATGAAAGGTAAAACGGGGTTCGTACATCTCGGGGCCTCCCCCTTTCAGTATATAGGTATCGGTTGCCTTTGCCGAACGTAAGTTCGCGGTATAAAAATTCCCGTCTTTGTCGAGCACTTCGGCAAATTTCAGCACCACCCGGTCGCCCGATTGGCCATTCACCATCAGGCGCACCCAGCCCACCATATTCTGGCCCATATCGAAAACGGTATCCCCGGCCGGGGTTTTCAGAATTTTTACCGGATCGATTTCCTCCGTAATCCGGACAGGCGGCGCCTGGGGAGCGAT
>DAIMEA010000489.1:0-3304 GCA_036725585.1 Prolixibacteraceae bacterium
ATCCTACAGCAAGGGAACGGAAAAAATCATTCTGGCTTCTGATAAGTACCGGGAAACCCGGCGGATCGAACATCAAACCCCCCTTTTTACCAACGATCCCGGCTCACCGAAACCCAATTACCTGAAAGTATTTTTTCCAGAAAGCCGAAAACACTTTCTTCAATCGACCAGTTTTATGGTTTATCCCACGCTCTTGCTTGTGGCGTTTATTATCGGGATCTTTACTTATACCATTGTCATTATTTTCCGCCAAAAGAAATTGTCGAGCATCAAAAACGATTTTATCAACAACATGACCCACGAACTGAAGACACCCATATCGACAATTTCTCTGGCGTCGCAAATGCTTCGAGATAATTCCGTGAACACAACCCAGTCGGCTATTGAACGAATTTCGGGTGTCATTTTCGACGAAAGCAAACGACTCAGCATGCAGGTTGAAAAAGTGCTGCAAATGGCTGTTTTTAATGAAGGACGATTGAAAATGAAGTTTCGTGATTTCGATTTGCATGAGATTGTTGGGCAGGTGATCCAGACCTTTGAACTCAGGGTTCATTCCCAGCAGGGGGAGATAAGCTTTGTTCCTGGCGCCAGCCGGTCGATTATCTATGGCGATTCGGTGCATATCACAAATGTTTTGTTTAACTTGCTCGATAATGCATTAAAATACCGAAAAGAAGTTCCCGTCATCCGGGTAAATACCGATAATCAAAAGGATACCATTGAGTTGGTTGTGTCCGATAACGGGATCGGGATTGCTCGGGAACACCAGAAACAGATCTTTGAACGTTTTTACAGGGTTCCCACCGGAAATGTACACGATGTAAAAGGGTTCGGACTGGGGTTGCACTATGTGGCGAAAATAATTGAGGCACACAAGGGAACCATTCGGGTGGAGAGTGCATTGAACAAAGGGACAACGTTTATCATCAATTTTCCAATAAATCACTGATCCATGGATGCAAAAATTAAAATCCTATTAGCTGAAGACGACGAAAACCTCGGATTGCTACTAAAAGAGTATCTCATTGCGAAAGGATACGAGACCGATCTTTATCCCGACGGAGAATCGGCTTATCACGGTTTTATGCGTAATCATTATCATATTTGCCTGCTCGATGTTATGATGCCCAAGAAAGACGGTTTCACCCTGGCGAAAGATATCCGCATGGTCAATGCCGATATCCCGGTCATTTTTCTTACTGCCAAAAATCTGAAGGAAGATATTATTGAAGGATTCAAAATCGGCGCCGACGACTATATGACCAAACCGTTCAGTATGGAGGAACTGATTTTCCGGATTGAAGCCATCCTTCGAAGGGTAAGCGGCGATATGCAGGCGGGTGATCAGAATATTTACAAAATCGGCATCTATAATTTTGATGTCCGGAAGCAGATCCTTTCACACGAAAACGAAGAAGTGAAGCTGACCACTAAGGAGTCGGAATTGCTGCGTTTGCTGGTCGCGAATGCCAATAAGGTACTCGAGCGAAATTACGCGTTAAAGGCGATCTGGATCGACGATAATTATTTTAATGCCCGGAGCATGGATGTGTACATTACCAAACTTCGGAAACACTTGAAAGATGACCCGACCGTAGAAATCATCAACGTGCACGGAAAAGGTTATAAGCTGATTATGTAGGAAGAAATCTATTCCCCTTCGGCCTTTTTTTCTTTCTTTTTGAAAGAGATTGTGAGGGGAATTTTGTAGTACAACGAATAATTGATCCCCACTCCGGTGTCATTCCACGCCGGGCCATAGCCGGGAAGAGAATAGGGAGCCAGTACCGGGTCGTCGGTAACACCCAGCCGGATCCGGATCCGGGCCGACCAGCCTAGATAAAAATTATGGAACAAGTGGGCACGCATCCCGGCACTTACTTCCATCCAGTTGGCAAAAATCCAACGGTTTGCCACCGAGCCCCCCGAAAAATTCCCCCAGTTCCCGTCTTCAATTACAATGTTTTCGGCCGAATGGGCGAAGGTGGTAAAGGCATATCTGAGCCCGATAAACATCTTGTCGCCAGGCAAAACATCCAGATGCTTTCCAAAATTATATTCGGCGCCCAGCCGGGTATATATACCGGAAGAATGGTAATCGTAGAAGGCTTTATTCAGATCGATCGTTTGTGATCCAATCTCGACAGCCCCAAAAAGGTCGTTAAAAAATTCATAATCGCCCGAAAATTCCCAGCCAAACCCGGTCGAATCGATCAGGGGGCTCGCCAGTCGCGACAAATCCGCCCCCAGGCTTAATCCTTTCCGATCGGGATCCTGTGCCGCCGACTCAAGGGCAAAAGCGATCAGGATAAAACTAAAAGTATATTTTAATGTTTTCGTCTTCACCATAGTCAACACGTGGTTTACGGATCCATACCGAATCAATAACTCCGGCTCCAGTTTCAACATCCGTTAGTTCAAAGAAGTGGACAAAACCGCATTCATGCGAGAGCAAATGTAGCGATGCCGTGTGATGAACGATTAGTGTGTCGCTTAGCTCGTTCCCGAATAGAAAGACAAAGCGCGACTGCTCGTCGTTTGCCGAAAGAGGAAGACGGAACGACCCGACCGAACTGCCGCTTTGATCGCTCAGAAGCAAGAGTTCTTCATTGCCCAGGTATATGCGAAGGGAATCAAACAGCGTATCCTGCAGGGTGCTTCCGTCGAAGTGGTAAAAGGTACCGTTCAAAAAGACCCCTTCCTGTTCGCAGGGGGGAACATCGCAGGCCGATACAAGCCAAAGACCGGTCGCCAAAATCAAAAAAAACCGCGAAGGAAGCCGAGCATTCATGGTTTCTATTTATCAGGATAACGCCACAAACATACAAATTAGTTTTTAAGGCCGGGGATTGTTTAAAACTTGTTTTGCACGAAACCGGCTTTTCTGTTTATTTTGGAGAAAAAACAGGGTATATGGTTGAAGTATGCGCGCTGGCATCGGGCAGTAACGGAAATTGTTATTACGTAGGAACCGATAGGGAAGCCCTTCTTTTTGATGCGGGGATCAACAACAAACATTTGCTGTTGCGAATGGAAGAGCGGGGGCTCGATCCCCGCAAGGTGCAGGCTGTTTTTATCTCCCACGAGCACATCGATCATATTAAGGGGGTTCGGGTGTTCTGCAATAAATTCAACGTTCCGGCTTTTTTTACGCCCGGAACATTTTATCACCTCTCATCGGGAAACCGGCCGAAATTGTACCGCTTTATCAAGATGGACAGCTCCCTTCAACTCGGCTGCTTCGAGGTTTTTTCGTTCGCAAAAAATCACGATGCCTTTGAGCCCTGTAGCTTTCGTGTCT
>DAIMEA010000490.1:0-3298 GCA_036725585.1 Prolixibacteraceae bacterium
GAACTACCGCCTGCAGGATGCCGTTTCGGTGATCCTCGGCCTGCAGTACAAGAATTTCAGGATCGGGTATTCATATGATATCACGACTTCCCGCCTGGGCCTGGGCCGCACGGCAGGAAGCCACGAAGTAATGCTGAAGTATTGCTTCAAAATTGAAGCTGAAAAGGGGAGAAAAAGCTACAGGAATACGAGGTTTCTGTAATTTTTCAAAAAAAACTGCGTTATGTGGTTTTTATGGTTATTTTTGGGCGTTTTTTATAATAATTGTAATACTAGACCGTTAGCTACTTAATCAATATCTAAAACAGTATGAAAAAGTTTCCATTCTACCTGGCACTACTCACGGCACTGATCATCCTTGATAGTTGCAGCAACTCAGGCAATGGTGAACTCGTTGGAGTCAGGAGAGGTGCAAAACATTTCTACCAGCCCGATCCTTATGGTATGGTGTTTATCCCTCAAGGGAGTTATACCATGGGTACCGGTGACGAAGACTTCAATTACAGCCAGTTGCACCAGCCAAAAACCGTTTCGGTCGCTGCCTACTACATGGATGAAACAGAAATAACCAACAATGAGTACCGGCAGTTTGTCAATTGGGTCCTCGACTCAATGGCGATCCAGCTCCTCTACGAAAACGATCCATCTCCGGGAACGCCCTACGCCTTTTTCGACGAGAACGACAATTTCACCCACCTCGATCTGAATGCAACCATCGATTGGAACGGGGAAGACTCAACCGTACTCGACCCCCTGATCATGCCGGTTAAGGAACGGTTTTTCCGGAAAAAAGAAATCGATACCCGCAAACTGTTTTTCGAATATGCCTGGATCGACCTTCAGAAAGCCGCCCAACGGGCCAACAGTTACGACTACAAAACCCAGAGTTACGGCGGGGGCATCCAGGATCGCTCCGACTTTATTGTTCGCGAACGTACCCCCGTATATCCCGATACCCTGGTGTGGATCCGCGATTTCACCTATTCCTTCAACGAACCCTGGACCAGTAAATATTTCTGGCACCCCGGTTTCGACGAATACCCGGTGGTGGGAGTAACCTGGAAACAGGCCAACGCTTTCTGCCAGTGGCGAACCATGATGCAAAACACTTTCTTTTCCAAAGTGGGCGATGCGACCGTGATGGATTACCGCCTGCCTACCGAATCGGAGTGGGAATATGCCGCCCGGGGCGGACTCCAGAATTCCATGTACCCCTGGGGCGGATACTACTCACGAAACCAGATGGGCGAATTTATGGCCAATTATAAACCCATGCGGGGCAACTATATCGAAGATGGCGGTTTGGCAACCATGAAAGTGGGCAGTTATCCGCCCAACGATTTTGGTTTGTACGATATGGCCGGCAATGTGGCCGAATGGACCAGCACCGCATTCGATCCCCTGGCCATGGCCGTGGTCAACCAGCTGAATCCCGATTTTAAATACAATGCCCAGGACTCCGACCCGCCTGCCCTGAAACGAAAAGTGATCCGGGGTGGTTCGTGGAAAGATGTCGGCTATTTTCTGCAGGTCTCAACCCGCACCTATGAATACCAGGATTCAACAAAATCTTTTATCGGGTTCCGGTGCGTCCGGTCATCATTTGGAAACGATTTTTAACAACGATATAATATTAAAGCAATGAATATTGGGGATTTCTTACATTCAAAGAGATGGAGGCTCATCCAGAACTATATCTACAGTTGGGGAGCATCGGTTGTGTTGATCGGGGCATTGTTTAAACTTGAGCACCTGCCCGGTGCACCCATCCTTCTCGGGGTTGGCCTTTCCATCGAAGCCATTATTTTCTTTGTTTCTGCTTTTGAACCCCTGATGGAACTCCCCGACTGGAAAAGAGTGTACCCGCAATTGCGTACCCCGGACGATTTTAAGGGGAGAGATAAGTCGAAGTACCAATTACTCGACAAGGAATACTACCGTAAACCCGGTGGTTCGGGAGGAGGCGATGCTTCCCTGCCCGGAATTGGCGAAGAACAACTGACCCGTCTGAAGGAAAGTCTCGACAAACTGACCCAAACCGCGAACGGGCTTACCGATTTATCGGCAGCCACACAAGCCACCGACGGCTTTGTCCGGAATCTGAACGAAGCCTCTTCCTCCATCGGAAAGATGGTCGACGTGAACAAAAACGCTTCCGAAAAGATCGGACTAACTCTTGCCGATCTTTCCGAAAATTACAAGGCATCGTCCGAAACAGTGAAGGCGTCAGCCCAGAAAGCTGCCCAGAACATCGATCAAAGCCTCACCGACTTATCGGCGTCTGTTAAATCGACCTCCGAAAGCCTGAAAGCAAATACCGAAAAGATTTCGTCGGGTGTCGGTCAAACCCTTTCCGGGTTATCCGATTCCGTGAAAACGACTGCCGATGCATTGAAACTCCAAAGCGAAAAATCAAGCCAGGATATGAACAAAACCCTGGCCGATTTGTCGGCCTCCCTTCGGGCAAACGCCGAAACCATGAAAGCAAACGGGGAAAAAATATCGACCGACCTGGGCAAAACCGGATTGGATTTTTCGAAAAAAATGCATGCTTCGGCCGATGAGCTAAGCGCTTCGTATAAAAAATTGACCGATTCGCTGGCTTCGGGCTTCCAAGGACTCGAAAAAAGCGCCGGAAAATACGTCGAAGGAATTGATAAGCTCAACAAAAACCTGGCAGCCCTGAATGCAGCCTATGAAATTCACCTGAAAGGGGCCGGAAAGGTCGACGAAATGGTGAAGGAATATGCCGGCAATGTGGGCGAAATAGGAAAACTGCTCCACACTTCGGTGGAAGAAACCCGGAAATTTAACGAAAACACGAAAGAAATCAACGAAAGCATTCAGGCCCTGAACAAAATCTATGGCCGGATGCTGGGCGCTTTAAACAACAAAAAGTAATCAGGGATAGCGTATGGGAACCAAAAATTGTCCGGAAACCCCACGGCAAAAGATGATCAACATGATGTATCTGGTGCTGACTGCCATGTTGGCCCTGAACGTCGCGGCTGAAACCCTGAAAGCTTTTAAGATCATCGATGGCAGCCTGATGAAAACCTATTCCAATTTCCGGGAAAAAAACCAGGCCATTATCGAAGATTTCAATTTGGCCTACGAAATTAATCAGGATAAGGTGGATCGTTGGCGCGACCTGGCCGTACAGGTTCATCGTCAAACGGACTCGCTGATCCATTACATCATCGAAACAAAGGAACTCCTGGTTTACGGGGCCGATGGCCACAAGAAACTCTCCGACGAAGAAATATCCGACGAGTCGAGCCTGATTCTTGACCGGAAC
>DAIMEA010000491.1:0-3255 GCA_036725585.1 Prolixibacteraceae bacterium
GAATTTCTGTTTTGGAAAACCCCGATGAGGTAAAAAAACACATTGGTTACCTCCCGGAAAGCAATCCGCTTTATTACGATATGCCCGTTATCGATTACCTCCGCTTTGTTGCCGAATTGCAGGGCATTCCCACCGAAAAGATCCCGGAGCGTATGGCGGCAATGATTGCTGTGTGCGGTCTGAAAGGGGAAAAGCACAAAAAAATCCGGGAACTTTCCAAGGGCTACAAGCAGCGGGTTGGCCTGGCACAGGCCCTGATACACGATCCTGAAGTGCTCATTCTCGACGAACCCACAACCGGCCTGGACCCGAATCAGATTGTCGAAATCCGTGAACTGATCAAAAAAATCGGGAAAGAAAAAACCGTCATCCTAAGTTCGCACATCCTGGCCGAAGTAGAAGCCACCTGCGACCGGATTCTGATCATCAACAACGGGAAAATTGTAGCCGACGGCACTCCCGAAGAACTCAGGAAGCAGGCCCGAGGCAATGAAATTCTTACGGTACAGGTGCTTGGTGGCGAACGCAACGAAATTTTCAACGCACTTCGTTCGCTCGATACCGTTTCGCTCGTTGACATACTCCAGCCCGAACAACTCCTCTTCGAGGTGCAATCAAAAGAAGAAAGCCGTTCGGCACGGGCCATTTTCGACCTTTGCAAGGAAAAAGGATGGTACCTTGGGCAGCTTACCCCGGTTGAAACCAAACTGGAAGATGTTTTCCGCGAAGTAACCGCTAACTAGTTTAAAACAAAAAAAGATGAAATCAATAGGAACAATCACGAGAAGAGAGTTAAGCTCCTTTTTCGATTCCCTGATGGCCTACATCATGATTGTAGCCTTCCTCGGATTTAGTGGATTTTTCACCTGGATCCAGGGGCGAGACGTATTTTTCGTAGGCCAGGCCAGTCTCCAATCCTTTTTTTCGATTGCTTACTGGACCCTTTTCTTCTTTATCCCGGCCTTGACCATGCGACAGGTTGCCGAGGAACGAAAAACAGGAACCATCGAAATGTTGCTGACCAAACCGGTTTCCGAATGGCAAGTCCTTACCGGCAAGTTTTTATCCACCCTGCTCCTGATCGTTATCGCACTGGTGCTTACCCTACCCTATTACATCACGGTTGCCCAACTGGGCCCCATCGACCATGGAGCCGTTATTATGGGGTACCTGGGACTAGTGCTCATGAGCGCCGCCTATATCAGCATCGGCATCTTTACATCGAGCCTTACCAACAACCAGATCATTGCCTTTCTGCTGGCGCTTTTTATCGGGATCTTTTTCCATATTATTTTCGATATTCTCTCGACCAGTCTGCCCGGAGCCCTGGGATCTGTTTCCCACTTCCTGAGCATGTCGACTCACTTTGAATCCATTTCCCGGGGGGTTTTCGATTCGAAGGATCTCCTGTACTTTTTGTCCATCATCATTCTGGGGCTTGTTGGATCAGAAGCCGTATTATCGAAAAGGGATTAATTAATAAAAAGAAGCACGATGAAGAACAAGAATACACTATTGGTTTATGTTTTGCTCATCGCCGGCATCATCGTCGTTGTGAATGCCCTCTCGAGCAAATACTTCTTCCGTCTCGATTTCACCGCCGACAAACGCTATACTCTGAGCAAAGCCACCCGCGACATCATGCGGTCGGTTGACGACCCCGTAACGGTATCGGCCTATTTCACCAAGGACCTCCCACCGCAAATCATGCAAATTAAAAACGAATTCAGGGAAATGCTTGTCGAATATGCCAATGTTTCCCGGGGAAATCTGGTTTTCGAATTTATCAGTCCGAATGAAAATGAGGAAGTGGAACGGGAAATTGCCCAGTATGGCATTGCACCCCAAATTGTGAATGTCCGGGAAAAAGACCAGGCCGTACAGAAAAAAGTATATCTGGCTGCCACCATCAAATACGGCGAAAAGCAGGAGGTAATCCCGCTGATCCTGCCCGGAACAGCCATGGAATATTCTCTATCCACTTCCATAAAAAAACTGATCATTGAAAACAAACCCCTGATTGGGTTTATAACCGGGCACGGCGAAAGCACTCCCCAGGCCATGCTTCAGGCCATGCAGTCGCTCGAAGTGCTCTACGATGTGGAAGAAGTAACCCTGTCGGACACACTGATGCCCGAAAAGTATAAATCGCTGGTTATGGTCGCTCCAAAAGACTCGGTGCCTCCGGCCGAACAGGCGGTACTCGACCGTTACCTGGCAACAGGTGGCAACCTGTACCTGGCTCTGAACCGGGTTGAAGGCGATTTCAACAATGCTACCGGCTATGAAGTCACCACCGGGATGGAAAGCTGGCTGGCCCAAAAGGGCATTCAACTGGAAAACAAGTTTCTGGTCGATGCCACTTGCGGCTCGGTGTCGGTACGGCAACAACAAGGTTTCTTTACCATGACGTCGCAGATCAGCTTCCCGTATCTGCCCAACATTGCCAATTTTTCGGAACACCCGGCCAGCAAAGGACTGGAGTCGGTTTTGCTGCAATTTGCCAGCCCCATTTCCTTTCAGGGCGATACCAGTTTCCGCTTCGAACCCCTTGCCTATTCTTCCGAAAAATCGGGGACTATCTCGGTGCCTCTTTATTTCGATATCCAGAAAAAATGGACCCAGGCCGATTTTCCGTTGAAAAACCTCCCCGTAGCAGCGGCTATTGAAGGGCCCTTTTCCGGGAATATCCCGTCGAGAATCGTCCTTGTGGGCGACGGCGATTTTGCCATAAACGGCGAAGGACAGGAAACCCGCCAGTTAAATCCCGACAACGTAAACTTGATGGTCAATGCCATCGACTGGCTTTCGGACGACACGGGACTGATCGAACTGCGTACAAAAGGCATTACCAACCGCCCGATCGACCAGATTGAAGACGGGAAGAAGGCTTTTCTTAAGTATTTGAATTTTCTGTTGCCCGTTTTGCTGATCATCGCGTATGGCATTTTCAGGTACCGCAGAAATAAAATAAAAGAGATAAAACGAATGCAGGAAAACTACATAAAATAAACAGCCATGATCAAGAAATCGAAACTCCGGTATTTATTGCTGGCTTTTGCTGTATTGCTCACAATCTGGGTCATTGCTTCCCTTGCACAAAAAAAGAAAGGAGAACGCACTTTCACCAAAGAACTGGTTTCCCTTCGTCCCGATGAAGTTAGCGAACTGATCCTTTTCCCCAGTGCAAACAAGAGTACCCAAATCCGGTTGATCCGCACCGGGGAAAATGCCTGGGATGTGGAAAGTGAAGGA
>DAIMEA010000492.1:0-1583 GCA_036725585.1 Prolixibacteraceae bacterium
GATGGTACATTCGAGCGGAACATCCGATACAGCAATGGCAGCCGAAGCGGCCAAACCGGCCAACGAATCGGCCGTTGTTTCCTTATCCGAAGAGATCAGGGAGATCATTACCGCTGTTTCGGCATGATAATCGCTGGGGAACAGGGGACGAAGAGCCCGGTCGACCAAACGGGCTACCAGAATTTCATCATCGGAAGGACGCCCTTCCCGTTTTAAAAACCCGCCCGGGAAACGCCCGGCAGCGGAAAATTTTTCACGGTAATCGACGGAAAGAGGCATAAAATCGACATCCTCGTTGGCCTCGCGGGCAGAAACAACCGTGGCGAGCAACATGGTTCCCCCCATTTTTACAACAACAGAACCATCGGCTTGTTTGGCAAGCTTGCCTGTTTCAATGGTAATGGTTCTTCCATCGCCCAGATCGATTACTTTTTCAATTACATTCATCATAGAGTATTCATTCGTTTATTATCCAAGCCGTATTTATCCGGTCGGGTCGTTCTAATTCAAAAGGAGGCAAATAATGCCTCCCTTTCTTATTTACGTAAGTTCAATTCTTTAATAATAGCGCGATAACGTTCAATATCCCGATCCTTAAGATAATCGAGCAGGCGACGGCGTTTCCCGACCAGGCTGATCAGAGCCCGTTGCGTGCTAAAATCCTTCTTGTTTTGTTTCAGGTGCTCGGTAAGATGGGCAATCCGCAGAGAGAAAAGAGCAATTTGACCTTCGGCGCTACCGGTGTCGGTTTCGCTTTTGCCATGTTTGGCAAAAATCTCTTTTTTTGTTTCAGAAGTTAAATACATAATTGTTTTAATTTTAATAAGTTAAACCATTCGATCGTTCCCCCGCAGCATTCGGATTCGATGGCAACGGCGAAACATTAAAAGTTTGACTTTGCGCCAAATTTTCGCAAAAGTAATCAATTTTCTCAATTCCTAAAAAATGAATTGATTTTTAACAAATTCTACTCCTTCCGGGCCAGTTGTCGGATTTCGGCAATTCGTTGCTGCATCTCAAAGGAATATTCCCCGCTTCGGCGATCGATGTCCATGTATTGTTCGTGCAACCTATTGGCAAGGCTTTTCACCTGTTGGCGCCAACCAAGGGCATCCATGCTCTTTAAGCGATAATACAACAACTCGGCCAGGACCTTTTCTTCTTCCATGTTCTTTGTCGCTGACGAACAGAGGTTTTGAATTTTCTTCTCCGTTCGATCATCCCAGGAACGGACATCTGCCTGAAACCATGCATCCAGGGCAGCGTCCACTTCCTGAAGGATACGGTCATGCTCCCCTTTCTCCTGATAGCCCAGGAGACGGGCAAAGAAGTCGCCCAGTTGCCGTAACTGGCGCAGCAGATAATCTTCTGAACTCATTTTAATTCAAGCGCTGTATTGTTTGCGGTAAGCACCTTTGTTCCAATCTGGCAAGATAAACATTTTTTTCGATCGCAACAGGTTTTTTTCAACTGGATCAAGGCCTGCGAATCGGCAGCATGACGAACAGGGATGCCCAATTCCGCCCAGCGTGTTATAATCTGATTTTTTTCGGGCGGGACCGACTCCAACAACTATTACCTTA
>DAIMEA010000492.1:1593-3252 GCA_036725585.1 Prolixibacteraceae bacterium
CAACTCAATAGCCAAATGCTTCAATTCCTGCCGGTTGTTCCGCTCCCCAAACAGATAAAGAAACGGAACTACGGTATTGATCAATACATTGTTTTTTGATTCTTCGCCCATCGTCTTGGGCAAATTTCCCGAGGAGCGATTGAATTGATAGTGGGTGTCCCAATAGTCCGACGCGGTAAGATCGAAAAAAGCCTTAAGGGATTCCACATTATTTTGTTCGGTAATTTTCGCCAACAAGCCTTGCGACTGATGGATCAGTGCCGCGAACTGAGCAATGCGCACCGTTGGGAAGTTGGCAGGACGCAAGCGTAAAAATTTCCACACATGGCATTCTATACCCTTTAGGGAATACTTTTTCGCCAGGAAACTGTATTCTTCGCGCAGAGCCAAAAAATAATCATCGCCGAGCAGAACTTCGTTCAACAGTCCCGACTGGCCGAACAAGAGCGCTTCAATTTGGAAAAGACTTCCTTTATGCCGGCTTAAAACAGAAAGAGGCAACGAACGGGCCAGCATGTCAAAAGGAAGCGCATTGACATGAAATCCGAAATTACGGGCCAGCATTTGATAAAACGTTTCGTTCCAATTGCTTTTGTTTTTTGACAAACGGTCGGTCAAAAACATGGTCTTCTCTTTGAGGCGATCAACCAGAACCGAATCGAGTGTCGAAATCGTAAAAACAACATCCACATTCGGAAGTGAAGCATGACAGGCCGGCCAGGTTTTCTCATGAACCAGCAGGCGGTACCGGTCAAGTATTTCCGCCCTGATCCGGGGAATAAACACGGGCAGGGCTTGCCCGTCGGGAAGAACAACATCCCGGTCGTTTTCCAGCACTACATGCAAAATCACATTGTTGTACGCAGCATCGAGATGGTGTTTGTGCCCATACCAGTCGGATGATTTCAGGTGTACTTCGACGTTTCCCGCCCAAAGGGTAGCGCCAATGCGGATGAGGGCATTGAAAAAATCGGGACCGGCATCGGTGTTTTTCTGACCGGGATTGAAAATTTCCAGGGATTGTCCACAGGTCGACAGCAAGTTACCCTGATCGTATAAAAAATGCTGCCAGACATACTGAAGCAACTCTTCGCTCATGATGTTTTCGTTTGGGGTTCGCAAAGACAAAAATAGGAAAAACCCTACAAAAGATCTGCTTCGAGCAACAATTCTTCCATTTCCAGTTGTACAATTTCGGCCTGGGTACGTGCTTCACGGGCAAAATCCCGGTCGTTTCCGGCATAAAGAATAGCCCGTGAAGAATTGACCAACAGGCCACATTGGCTGTTCATGCCGTATTTTGCTACGTCCTGCAGGCTGCCCCCCTGCGCGCCCACTCCGGGCACCAACAAAAAATGGTCGGGTATTATTGTCCGGATTTCGGCCAGGTTCTCGGCTTTGGTTGCCCCTACCACATACATCATCTGATCGCGGGTAGCCCATTGTGCGGATGTCCGCAAAACCGATTCAAATAGCCGGCTGCCGCTCTTTTCCTCTCGAAGAAACTGAAAATCAAAGGCGCCTTTATTCGATGTTAACGCTAACAGGATTACCCATTTGTCGGGATATTTCAGAAAAGGACCGACCGAATCCTCGCCCATGTAGGGAGCAACGGTTACGGCATCGAATCCGAGGGTTTCGAAAAAGGCCCGGGCATAC
>DAIMEA010000493.1:0-1775 GCA_036725585.1 Prolixibacteraceae bacterium
AAATCCCTGCAATGCGAGTAGATTGGACGAACATCGATTTCCAATAACTTTCGAATACAGAATGATGCTTCCAACGCGCTACTATTCCGTTCGATACGATATTCTACCGCTAAACCGGGCAGGTGGATCGAACGGTTTTATCGCATTCATCCTTTTACCCAGGGCGTTGCCGTGCCTGCCCCAATTATTCGGGGGCTATTGCTATTACTCCCTTACGAGGGCTTTATGGGCAACCCGTTTTCGGATGATTGTTCGATGAATGGATGTTGAATTGCCTCCATCCCGACGTACATCGCGGATGGAGGATAAGAGGAAATTGCGGACCAAAAACCGGCCACCCCGATAGAAGCAATCGGGGCTCCTCCGAAAGAGTAATGCAATTGGTTGTTTAAAGCGGGCAAAAGTGTTTTTTTCGTACTATTTCAGGATGAGCCTGCCCGACCAGAATCCCTTTTCGGTTTCGACGATACAGGTGTATATGCCTCCCGGAAGATGGTTTCTTTTCCAGTGAATTGTGCTTTTTCCGGGAGGAAGAAACTGTTCGAAAATCGTTGTGCTTGAACGACCCGAAACATCGCTAAGGATCATCTTTGCATAACCGGCTCGGGGCATCCGTATCGAAATACGGGCCTCTTTTTCAATCGGATTGGGATGAATTTCTGCCCGGAGCCCCACGTCTTCCTGGTGCCGGTTTGGAGCCGATGTTGCTTCCGGTCGGACGAAATCCCGCAACCACAGATACATTCGTTCTACATTCTCTGTACGATACTCGTGTCCCCCTTCAAATGTATACAGGATGATGTTCTCGTTGCCGGCCAGGAGCAGTAGAAAGAAAGCCGAAAGATTGGTGTTGTACAAATCATCTTCGTTTCCGCAAACAAAGTAAGTCGGTATCCGGCGTAACTGAGCGGTATTTTTGTCCGACAACATTTCCTGGGAACCATAATCGAGCGCTCCGGCATGAATGCCCAGTCCGGCCCATAGTTCCGGCTTTTTCGTGGCCAGGTACCAGGCGCCATATCCGCCCATCGAATGCCCGGTAAGGTACATCCGGGTGGTATCGATGCGAAACAAAAATTTCATCTCTTCCAGGCCCTCCCAAATGTCCGTTTCCGAAATGCCCCGGTACCATTGATTGCCTCTTCCCCAGGGTTGTACATAATAACCATCGTCGAAGGCATACGTTGTGGAGGGGGTTTTTCGGAACGAGTAGGTCATGAAATCGATGGGATTGGCGGCAACATCCCACAAGCCATGTAACTCGATGTAAAGGGGGTAAGCCCGGTCGGGATCCCAGTTTAACGGCAGCTTCACCTTCAAAAAGGATATTTCCCAGTCGGTTTGCGAAGTCCAGGAAATAACCAGCGGACGCCCCCGGTTTAAATAGGACGTTTCGACAGCCGCATAACCCGGTAGCGATGGATCGTTGAATACAGGCTCTGTCTCGGCCAAAAGCTGAAGTTCGGCTTTGGATAAGGGTTTTTGCGCTTCAATCACATTCATCATCGATTGATAATGATACCAGAAATAGAAAGCATCATCCGAACGGTCGCGCAAATCCCGGAGCCGTTCCCATAAAGCAGCTTCCTCTCCCGGCCGAATGGATGTGCTTTTTACAGGATTTTGTCCCAGGACAGGCATCGTAGCAAAGCGAAGCGCCAGGATCAAATAGAATACAAGATATTTTTTTTCTATCATGGCTTGATGGATTCCGGCCAACAACCTAACGACAGATGAGCCGCTAAAAAACCTGATGCGAAGAAAGAAAAAGGAGC
>DAIMEA010000493.1:1785-3249 GCA_036725585.1 Prolixibacteraceae bacterium
AGCATAGTCCAAACATTTGAATCATTTCGGCCGATTTTAAGCAAACATTATGTTCTCCACTTCCTTTCGTTCCGGTTTCCCATTCATTCCGGCTTTGCTTATCTTTGCTTCGTTTTTGCAGGAACAATCAGGATTCTTTATTGTTCATTTAAAAAGAAATTATTAACCGGAAAGAGAACACTATGGCGGAATTTGTTTACCAGAAACCCTTCCCAACCGGGGAAGACACGACCCCTTACCGAAAACTGTCGGGCGACTATGTAACGACGATCCATGCAGATGGACAAACGATCCTGAAAATTGAGCCGGAAGCTCTGGAATTATTGGCCCGTGAAGCCATGACCGATGTATCCTTTTACCTGCGTCCGTCCCATCTCGAACAGGTGCGAAGCATCCTCGACGACCCCGAAGCCACCGATAACGATCGCTTTGTGGCCCACACCCTTCTGGTAAACCAGGTGGTTTCGGCCGAAGGCGATCTGCCTACCTGCCAGGATACCGGAACGGCCATTGTAATTGGGAAAAAAGGCGAAAAGGTATGGACCGGGGTGAACGATGCCCTGCATCTTTCGAAAGGGATCTACGATACATATCGGAACCGGAACCTTCGCTATTCGCAGGTGGTACCGCTTACCATGCTCGAAGAAAAAAATACAGGCACCAACCTGCCTGCCCAAATCGATATTTATGCCGAAGAAGGAAATCGTTACGAATTCCTGTTCATTACCAAGGGCGGAGGTTCGGCCAATAAAACCTTTCTGTATCAACAAACCAAAGCTCTGTTGACAGAAGAAAACCTGGAAAAGTTTGTAAAAGAAAAAATCTTGGATTTGGGTACCTCGGCCTGCCCGCCCTACCATCTGGCCCTGGTTATTGGCGGAACTTCGGCCGAAGCCACCTTGTCGGCCGTAAAAAAAGCATCGGCTGGCTATTACGATCATCTGCCCACGCAGGGGAATGTGGGTGGGCAAGCCTTCCGCGACCGGGAGTGGGAGGAACGTGTGTTGAAAATTTGTCAACAATGCGGCATTGGCGCCCAATTTGGCGGCAAGTATTTTGTCCACGATGTACGCGTTATTCGTCTTCCCCGTCATGCCGCTTCCTGTCCGGTAGGTTTGGGAGTCAGTTGCAGCGCCGACCGGAACATCCGGGCAAAAATCACAGCAGAAGGAATTTTCCTCGAAGAACTCGAAAAGAACCCCCGGCGTTTCCTGCCCCAACGGGCTCCGGAACTGGCCCCTCCCGTAGAGATTGATCTCGACCGCCCCATGAACGAAGTATTGGCCGAGCTATCGAAATACCCGGTGAAAACAAGGCTTAACCTCAGGGGAACCCTTATCGTGGCCCGCGATATTGCCCATGCCCGAATAAAGCAGTTGATCGATTCGGGGAAACCCATGCCCGATTATTTCCGGAACCATCCGGTTTATTATGCCGGCCCGGCCAAAACGCCGAAGGGCATGC
>DAIMEA010000494.1:0-3237 GCA_036725585.1 Prolixibacteraceae bacterium
AATGGTTCCATTGTTAAAAACCGATCCGAACGTTCCCATGAAAATGCTTCACACAAAAAATTGGACCACTCACGAAGATTTTCTTACCGTTCAAACAAAGAATTTGTTTTTCATTTTTCTGGTTGATAACTTTCGGAAAATCATTCACCCGAAACCTTAAAGAACGAATTGCATCCGTTACCTAAAACAAGCCCTGATTATCCAAAAATCTGTAAAATCATTAATTATGAAGACAATAATAACAATAATTGTATTTGTACTATTTCTTAATGTCACCTCAAATAATAGTTTGGCACAAGGAAACAGAATAATCAGCGACCAGGAGGTTTTAGATACAGCAAATGCAAACCTGGACAAATTCCGCGAAATGATTGGAGGGCTATACCTTGAATTTGGATTTAAAACAGAAGAAGAATTAAACCATATTGAACTTGGAGCGCCATATGAATTTATCCTTTTACATCCCGATTTTGTCAACGATACTGTTTTTACCGAGGGCAAAAACTATTTTTACAATGAAAATAGATCATGGGAAGTTCCCGTAATTTGTAATGGTACGTTCAGGACTTTCATGTCTATTTTTTATAGTAATGACTCAGTAAAATACGGAGGTGCAGGAGGGCCTGCCATGGAATATGAAACCTGCGAGAAACGATACTCGATCCCCAAAAATGGCAAACGGTATTTTCTGCTTCCCGAGATAATTTATATGTGCGAATTTATTGTATTGCTCGATTCTGCCAATAACAACCGTTTTTATCCCATGCAAGAACCAGCCAGCAGTGATAATGCCTGCACAAAGGATGCATCCTACAACCAACACAATTCGATGAAAAGCTTTTTCGACACTTATCGATCGCAGGTTTACACGTCAAAAAATGATGTAATAAATGCTTCCTTAAAATTCGAAATACACCCTAATCCATTATTTAATAGCGCATACATACGGGGATATATTCCCTCGCATACTAAGGAAGCATATTATAAAATATATGATGATAGCGGAAAGGAATTATTTTTGCAGCAAATATCCGAAAGAGGCAAAGTGAATATTGAATTGGATGAAAAAGCATTCTCAAAAAGCAGAGTCTTCATTTGTAAAATCTATTTAGATGGAAATACGATCTCAAGAAAAATATTAGTTGCAAAATAATAGACTTATTGCCGAACTTCTTGAAGACGCAAAGTAGAGGAGAATTTGAACCGCAATGACGCAGAGATGCAAAGAAAATTTTGAACCGCAGAGGCATTGAGTAGACGCAGAGGGTTTTTAAACCGAAAGAGTGTGGTTTGACCTTTAGCCCCGACAGGGTTCGGAACCCTGTCGGAGGTAAAAGCTCCTAACCCGATACGTACGAAGACAAAACAGGGGTTTCACCCGCGGGTGAAATCCCTGTTTTAATAACAAAACCCGGATTGTGGATTATCCGGCTAAATCGTCTTTCCCGAAACTCAACGGCAAAAGATTTTTTACCCCGTCGATGAGGAAAAGGGTACGCGCGCTATCGAGAATCAAGCGGATGGGCTTACCAAAGCGTTGTTCGCTTTCGAGAATGGCCTGCAGACAGGCACCACAGGGCTTCACCGGCTCGCTCACCCGGCCGTTCGGATTTCGGGCCGAAATAGCCAGACAACGTATCGGAGAGCCGGGCCATTGGGCGTTGGCGGCAAAAAGGGCAACCCGTTCGGCACATAAACCCGAGGGATAGGCTGCATTTTCCTGGTTGTTCCCGACCACTACCTGCCCGTTTTCGAGCCCAACAGCCGCCCCCACATGAAAACCCGAATAGGGAGCCCAGGCCGACAGGCTTGCTTCCCTCGCTTTTTCCACCAGCGAAACCTCATCCTCCGAAAGACCATCCAAACCCTCCAGTTCGAAGTACCGGATCCTTATTTCTTTCTGCTTCATTTCAGGCTGTTTTCCCAAAAGTACAACTTTTTTCGAGTTATCAACAAGCGCTTTTTTCACAAGGCAATTTCACTATTTTTACTCCGGAAAGAATACCGGCAGGCATACGATAGGTAGGCACTGCTCCGTTTCACAAGTGGTTCAGTTGTTAACCTTCATTTCACGACCTTTATGAAACAGTCGCTTTTTATCATTGTCACCATTCTGCTCTTCGTTACCCTGTTTGCCAATTCACAAACCCGCATGTCGCGCAAAGAGTACATCGATGCCTACAAGGAAATTGCCATCCGCGAAATGCACCGGAGCGGCATTCCGGCCAGCATCACGATGGCCCAGGGCTGCCTCGAATCGGAAAATGGCAACAGCCCCCTGGCCCGGAAATCGAACAACCATTTCGGGATCAAGTGCAAAAGCGACTGGAATGGCGCCCGAACCTACCATCACGACGACAAACTGAACGAATGTTTCCGGGTATACCGCACCGTGGAAGAATCCTATGTCGACCATACCGATTTCCTGGTGGAAAACCTCCGCTACCGGCACCTGTTTCAACTGAGCCATAAGGATTACGATGCATGGGCCCACGGTTTAAAAAAAGCAGGCTACGCCACCGATCCCAAATATGCCGAGCGCCTGATCAAAATCATCCGCGACGAAGAACTTCACCGGCTCGATGAAGTGAAACCCGGTGAGCTCCCCGAAAAAAACCTGCTCGCCGATAAAAAGGAAAACGAAGCGCTTGAAAAAGCCCGGGGAAAGGTTCAACAAGCCTTCGACAACCTGGTACTGGATCCCTTCGAACGTCGGGAAATCAAACAAAGAAACAACCTCGATATCATCTATGTAAAAGCCGGCGATACGTACGAAAGCATTGCCCGGGAAATGAACCTGAAACTCTGGGAAATCTACCTGTACAACGATCTGCCCAGGGATGCGCCCCAACCCAAAACCGATGATTATCTGTATATTGTCCGAAAGCATTACATCGCCCCAAAAGGAAACGACCAACACATCCTGCAACCCGGCGAAAGCATGCACGATGTTGCCCAACATTATGGAATGACCCAGAACAGCCTTTACCGCTTAAACCGGATGAAAAAAACCGACCGTCCCATTGTGGGCGACCCGCTTTATCTCCGAAAAATGAAGCCCAAAACCAGTGTACGATAGGAAAGGTTGAGACTGAGACTGAGACTGAGACTGAGACTGAGGTTGAGGTTGAGGTTGAGGGTTTCATCGGGAATACAAAGCCCCTTTCGGTAAACCCAATCCGGATAATTGCACCACAGCAAGAATGTTTCCAATTCTCCAAAAAAAAACTTCCTCTT
>DAIMEA010000495.1:0-3219 GCA_036725585.1 Prolixibacteraceae bacterium
ATGGACATTGACTCGCTCGACTTCCTGGGCGTGAGTTATTTTAAAGCCCCGGGCCAGCAACGGCTCGAAGCGCTGAGGGGCTCCATCGATCCCTTCATCGACGATGTTCATCGCATGCAGGGTCTCAACCCCTCCGACGAAAATTTCCTCGAAGAAGTAGATCGCTTTCTCGACATCGACAGCTATACCGACTACATCATTGCCGAATCGTGGGTAGCCAACAACGACTGGCCGTTCAACAATATTAAGGTATTTCGCTGCAAAAGCACCGGGTATCGGTGGAAATGGGCCATTAACGATTTGGAATGGGGACTGAATCCCAATGGCTGGACCCAGTCGTCGTTCGACCATATTCAATACATGAAAAGCCAGGGACCCGATAATTATTATACCGGATTCTGGTATCGTATGATGGAAAATCCGGAATACAAAGCCTATTTCATCAACCGCTTTGCCGACCTGATGAATACCTCCTATCACTTTTCGGTGGTGGGCCCGCTCGAAAACGAAATGTTCCACGAAATCTATCCCGAAATGGACGGGGAATTCGAGCGGTGGGGATCGCAGAACATTACGGCCCAGCTGAATACCTTTACCCGCAACCACGAAACATTCCGCAGTGAACTGCAAAAACGCGGACCGGTAGTCCGAAAGCATTTGCAGAGCCACTATTCGTTGAAGAATCAGGTTACCGTTACCCTCGACGCAGAACCGGCTGAAGGGGGCAGTATCCGGTTCAGTACAATTAACCCGGCTGTTTACCCCTGGGAGGGAATCTATTTTACCGATGTTCCCATTGAGATAGAAGCCATTCCAAATCCGGGCTATCGCTTCTCCGGCTGGGACAACAACGCGCTGATCGATGATCGGGATAATCCTCTTTTCCTTGGAAAACTAAGCGGAGTATCCCAACAGTTTACCGCCCGTTTTGAAGCCGACAACAATGGTTTCGAAGGAGTGGTTATCAGCGAATTTAATTACAAACCGGGGCGGGAATTCGACAGCCCAGACTGGATTGAACTGTGCAATTTTGGCCCGGATGCAGCCAACCTGAAAGGTTGGTATTTCACCGACGATAACCCGGACCATATTTTCTTTTTCAACAAAGATATGTGGATGGATACCGGACAACGGATCGTGATCACCAACGACCGGGCGAAGTTTCAAAAGCTTCATCCGTCGGCAGCCCTATACGAGCAGGAACTGCCTTTTGGGCTGGCATCGCCCAACGATGAAATCAACCTGCGCGACAATACGGGCATGCTGGTAGCCTCGGTCCGGTATTCCGACCTCTATCCCTGGCCGCTCAGCAACGATGAATCGGGGCGGACGCTTGAACTACGGACCCCCGGTGCCCATCCGGCCCAATCGGGGGCCTGGTTCCGGGGCTGTATTGGCGGTTCACCCGGAACAGCTTACCAGGCCTGTGCGGAAGAAACCGGATCTGCGCCTGTGCCCATCGCCCGGAATTTCGATATACGGGTCTATCCCATCCCCGCCGGAGACTTCCTCAATGTGAACGTTTTCCTGGATGAAAAAGACCGGGACTGCACACTCCGGCTTTTCGATGCAAGGGGCGCCCTTATCCAAAGTCAGCCTCTGGAAAACACATACACCGGCTGGCACAGCATAGAACTCCAACTGGGTGCTGTACCGGAAGGCCTGTTCTATTTGCGGGTCTCAACGGCGCAAAACGAAAAAGGGATGAAGCTGATCAAACGTTGATGAAAACAACAGATCTACCTCAGGTAGTCGCGCACAACTTTGCTGATCTCCTTTTTTACCTGATCCCAGGTTTGCCCTTTGAAACTTACAGGAGTTTCGCTGTCTTCGGCATCAACAAAATAAGTAATTGCATGAGGAATACTGATCGCCAACATTTGTCCGGGATATTTTCTTTTGTGCCAGTCAATTATTTGTTGAAGGGAATAACGTTGCAATAATTCGTACAAATCCCAGAAATCTTTCTTTTTTCCCCGCCCCAGGATGGCCTGTATTTTCATGGCAGCTATGTCGGCATCGCTGTAAAATCGAATACCTTCAACAACTCTGCAGGCTTCAATGGGCTTATGGGGATAGTAGACAATATCCACCTTAATCTGGTCGATGAAGCAGAATATTCCAAAAGCTGTATGTTGTTTTTTGTACAAAAAACGATCAGAGAAATGTAATTCTAAAGCATTGACTATATTTTCATGATCAAATCGTTCGTGAAAGAACAAATCGAGATCGATAGAACTACGATGCCCAAATTGCAGGGCTAATGCAGTGCCACCCACCAAACAGAATGATTCCAACAGGGGGATATGCATCAATTCTTTCAGTAGGGAAAAAGTCCCGGGTTCAATTGTCTGAGTGTGTAACATCGGAATTCTTCAACGGGTTCATTAATAACTGCACTGGCAAAATGGATTGTATGTAAGGGAAGATATTTTGCATTTAAAAGAGCGAGCCGAACCTTTTCATCGCCGTAATACCGGCGGCACTGCCTTATATCCTCCACATCGCCGCGTTCAAAAACCCGCTCAATGACAAAATTGGCCTTTGCATCGTAATCGATCTTTTCAAAATCGACACCCCAGAAGATGCGTTTATCGAATATGGGTTTCTTTTTTTCGGTCATAGAGCAAATTTACAAAAACCCGGCAAATATTGCGCACTTTACTTGTTATTGCGGCTCCTTCCTATATTTTTAGAGTCAGCTCTACTTATAACAGAATTGCATAAAATTCTGCATGCGAAACGAACACACAATATCTCATTTTTACAAAAATTCTGCCTTCCTGCCATACAAGTGCATCACTCTTTCTTGGGGCCCCGATTGCTAATCGGGGTGGCCGGGTGTATTTTGCTCTACCCCGGAAACCCGGCATAAATCCCGGGGCAATTCAACGTCCATTCATCGAACGATCATCCGAAAACGGGTTGCACGAAAAGCCCTGTAAGGGCAAAATAATCTAGCCCGGGGTAAAGGAACGCGTACGATAAAAACCGTTCGATCTACCCGGCGGTTCAGCGGCAGAATTTTGTATCGAACGGAACAGCAGCGCGTTGTATCTATCATCCGGGAACAGATCACCCTGCTTCCCCACATGAAATTTTAGAGACCTTCAAGTCTCTGTCATCTCTGCATTATGCCCAAAAATTTTGGGTGGGGTCTACCAATGACAGAATTTTGTATTCTGTGTCATCTCGAACGCATGTGAGAGATCTCAACGT
>DAIMEA010000496.1:0-3217 GCA_036725585.1 Prolixibacteraceae bacterium
GTGGCGTCCTGCAATGCTACGACAACAGCGGAACCTATTCAACCCTAAGCTGGAACATCGAAGTCCCAGCCGAAAAAAGCGCTGCCCTCAGGCTCGACTCACGGGCCTACTATACCGGGAAACTCAGTGGAGAGGGAACACTCAACCTATATATCCCCTTTGTGCGCAGCGACCTGAACGGCGATATGAGTACCTTCGCCGGAACACTCAACATTTTTTCCTCCTATTCAGAAGGCACAGCCGAATTACGAATCAACAACAGCAAAGGCCTGCCCGGCGCCCTGGTGAACATCGAAGCCGGGGTATCGGCATCCAACACACAGGGTTCTTCGCTGATCCTGGGCGCACTTTCGGGTACCGGCTCCCTCGATGGTTCCGAGAACTATCAAATCGGGGCCAAAGGGATCGACTCAGAATTCCGGGGACGGATCACAGCCGGCAGTGTAAGCAAAGTTGGCCCCGGAGTACTTACCCTTTCCAATGCCAATACCTATCCGGGTTCGACCCTTATTAACGGAGGCACCCTGTATGCGGATAACCCGTCGGGGAGCGCTACAGGTACCGGCCCCGTGAGCGTTAACAACGGGGGTATGCTCATGGGTACGGGTTCCCTCTCTGGAAAAGTACATGTTGAGTCGGGGGGAATTTTAGCCCCTGGAAATTCAAATACGGGCAACAAACTAAAAATCAATAATTCACTCGAACTCAAAGCTGGCTCCATTTTCCGGGTTAAAGCCAATCCCCTGTTCAAAATTTCGGATCAGGTTCAAGTCTCTGATACAATAAGTATTCACGGAATTCTGGAGATAAACAATACAACAACAGCATCGTTTTCCGTCGGCGATGAATACAAACTTTTCGATTGTACCAACATAGAAGGTGGTTTTTCTTCTATTATTCCGGAATACCCGGGCAACGGTATGGAATGGGATCATTCAGACCTCATAGAGAAAGGAGTCATTAAGGTTGTCGAAGCATCCGATATTCAGGCTTTCAGAAAAAATGAAATCAAAATTTTCCCCAATCCGGCCGGTGAATACCTCATTGTTCAAATGCAGGAAACAGGAGATGAGCTTAATGAAATATACATATGCGACCTGGCCGGGAAAATCCGGGTTGCTCCCTTTCGTCTAACAGGGAACGAAACGTATATTCCCCTCGAAAAGCTGTTATCGGGGATTTATTTCGTCAAACAGAAAGGTCAGTCCTATAAATATGAATTCATTAAAAAATAAGAGAGAATACGTATTTTGAGTCATAGCATCGTCCATATAGTATCAAGAAGCAGCAGAAAAATCATCTTGCTTTTTCTTTTCCTTTCGGGAAGCCTTTTGGGAGCCTATCCCCAGCGTATGATGGAAACGCTGGGCCGTGGGGGGATTGCAATCCGGCATAATCCCGAAAAGGTTTTCATCAGCTGGAGAATATGGGGAAACGAGTTCAACAACAACACAACCTACAATGTATATCGCGATAACATCCTGATCGCATCCGGCCTGTCCGTATCCAATTTTGTCGACAGTGTTGCTTCAAACGGGATTTATCGGATTGCGGCTGTTTTAAACGAAGTCGAAAAAAACCGTTCACCGGAAATCTTTGTTCACGAAAAAAATTATTACGAAATCCCATTAAAACAAGACGTTGGCGATTGCTATGTGCATTTAGCCTGGGTTGGCGATCTCAACGGCGACGGGGAATTTGAATTTGTTGTCGACCGGATCCCCAATGCAGAGGGACTGACCTGCAAAGTTGAGGCGTATAAAACAGATGGAACCCGTTTATGGCAAATCGATATGGGACCCCTTAGTCTCAATCGGGATGGAATTGAAGGAGGCGCTGCGGCGATCAGCAATGGAATGTGGGATGGAGTCACTGTATTTGATCTTGACGGAGATGGAAAATCCGAAGTTCTTGTCAAATCAGCTAAGGGTACCCTTTTCGGGGATGGCACATCCGTAAGTTATTCCAATGATGTTCAGAATTTCGTTTCGGTCATTCATGGTGAAACCGGAGCAGAGTTGGCCCGGGCCCCTCTCCCCGACGACTATTTGAACGACGGGCCTCTGCAGACCCAGTTCAACATTGCTTATCTCAACGGCCTTTCCCCCTCGGTGGTTATCAAAGCAAAAAACCGGATCGGAAGCGGCGATTTTAATCTCGTTATAGCGGCTTATCACTATTCCGGGAATCAACTTTCGCAGCTTTGGAAATGGAAACGGGGTTCGCAGAATTGTCCCGACTTTCATCAACAACGCATTGCCGATATCGACAACGACGGAAAAGATGAAATCATCGACGGAGGTTATGTTCTGGACAACGACGGAACACTATTATACACGCTCGGAGACCAGGGTGTTGTTCATGGCGATCGTTTCCACATTGGTGATTTCGATCCCGATCGGGAAGGTTTGGAGGGTTACGGAATTCAGCAAGATAACAGCAATGGCCTGGCCTGGTATTATTACGATGCCGCAGACGGCCGTTTCCTGCAAACACAATTTCGATCATCGATTGGCGATTATGCCCGGGGCAACGTTGCCGATCTGGATCCGGAATACCTGGGATACGAAATGTGGACCTTTACCGATGGCATATACAACGTACAGTATGGTAAGATATCCAATACTCTTCCCGGATCGTACCCGAATCTGCGAATCTGGTGGGATGGTGACCTGTTGAGCGAAATGCTCGATGGAGTAAAAATCAATAAATGGGTTCCGCAGGAGAACAGGGAAAACCGGCTTCTTACCGCGAGTCAGTTTGGCGCTGTGGATACATGGAGAACAGTCCCTGTTTTGTATGGCGACCTATGGGGCGATTGGCGGGAAGAAGTCGTTTATGAGAAATCGGACCACAGCTCTATTATGGTCTTTTCCACTACAGAACCTACCCGGGAAAGAATGTATACCCTGCTCCATAACCCGGAATATCGGCTTTGCCTCACCACAAAAGGATACTACCAGTCGGCACATCTCGATTGTTACCTGGGAAACAACCGGTCAACCCCCCCCTCTCCTCCCATGCAACAAGCACGCGCCATCTGGACCGGTACTGAAAATCGGCAATGGGATACTACGTCAAATAACTGGCAGATTAACGGTACGGCCGGTTTCTTTACTTCCGGCGACAGTGTTCTCTTTGACCTTCGAAGTATCCAAACCCATGTGGAAATCCGGGATAATATATCCCCTGCTTCCATTTTCGTGCTTTCGCCACT
>DAIMEA010000497.1:0-3210 GCA_036725585.1 Prolixibacteraceae bacterium
ATTTCAGAGAGCATCATCGACTGGTGGATTGGCCCTTATAATACCATTGCAACCGCCGATGCCGGTAACGGGACTGTACTGGCTGTCGAAACCATGGGAATGCGCCCGGTATTTGTGCGCTGGGATGCCGATTCGGAATTCTATCCCGGCTCGGCCGATATGCCTTTTGGCCCCAGAACGTTCTTCGGATTGGATGGAGATGGCGCTACCGATGCCGAGGGCAACACTCTTTGGCAATATTCCAAGTATACCGAATTGGGGATGCAGGTTTTCTTAAATGAAGTGGCTTTCCTGACCGGCACACTGGAAGACAAGACCAGTGCCCGGGAAATGAACCTGAATGCCCGGATTGGATGGAATCCGGCCAATGGGCAGCTGAGCGTGGAAATGAATCAGTTGGCTAAAGTGGACGTTCTTGATCTGATGGGGCGAACCATTTATACTTCCTCGGTTCGTCAGGATCGGGCCGACATCAACTTAAGCCATGCAGGGAAAGGCTTGTTCGTGGTTCGTATCATCAACAACAACCAACAATCGTATACACGGAAAATCCGGATGCAATAAGCAGATCCGGATCGAACGATTTTTTTAACTGAAAGCTTAATTACATTAGGTATTTCCTTTATATAAAAGAGATTGTTCAAAAAACAGTCTCTTTTATGTTTCGATTCCATATAGAGAATCCGTGGTATTTTTTTTCATTTTGAAACCCTATAATCGACAATTGTTTATGCGTTTTTCCATTGCAACGAAGGCACATGCGTATCGGGTCGCCTTTCTGTATATTTTGTTTCTTTTTGTGCAAAACACCCTCGCGGCCCAGGTCCATTCTTCGCTACGACGACCGGTGTCGCCCAACCAACCCATGTGGCTGATCCATATCGATACCTGGAATTATGCCGACCCTCAAAAAATTATCGATTTGGTGCCCGACGACATAAAGCCCTTTGTGGTGATGAATATTTCACTGTCGATCAGCCATAACGCCGAAACAAGCCAGTTTCAGGTGGCCGAATACGGTTATGAAATTGCCCGGTCGTGGCTGCGGACCTGTGCCCAGAACCGGATGTGGGCCATGGTTCAACCATCAAGCGGCGGATTCAGTCAGTTTTCCGACTTCGACCTGAGCGTGTACGAAGAATTTTTTCGCGATTACCCCAACATGCTGGGCTTTAATTACTGCGAACAGTTTTGGGGCTACGACGACGCCAACGACCCCCTCTCGGCAAAATGGTCCGACCGGATGGCCCATTTTGCCCATCTTCTGAAAATAAGCAATCACTATGGCGGATACCTGGTGGTGAGCTGGTGTGGGAACCAGTGGAGCCCACCGATCAACCCGATGGGCATGCTGAAACGCAATCCCAACTTTGCCGAAGCCTGCCGGAAGTATACCGAAAATTTCATCCTGTGCGAAAAATACACCCAGCAGTCGTACCAGTACGATATGGAAAGTCTCTGTTTGGGTGCTTATCTTTCGGGATATAGCGGGAACTGGGGTATCCGTTACGACGATACCGGTTGGACCGATGCGTCGGGAAACCACGACAACTTCGTCCTGTCAACCGGCGGTGCGCCCCACCTGGAGCACATCATGCTCGGCGGCCAAACCGTGATCGATGCGCCCGAACTGATCTGGACCCAATGTTTTCGGGAGTTGAACCCGGCCCCTGCCTCTGGCGGGTACACCGAACGCCGGTGGGAAACTTTTCCCCAATTCGACAACTTCAGCATCGATCTTTTCCGAAAAATCCTCGACGGTACCATCCGCATTCCTTCCCGGGAAGAAGTGATCGATCGAACAAAGGTGGTCATTGTTCAGGATGTTAACTCCGGTAGTTCCGACGAAATATACAGCACTCCCGAAACGCTTTTTCAGGGATTGTACCGGATGGATGGCGACGGCAACTACGACAACAACAAAAGTTTCTTCAAGAAAACAGGCCGTTATCCGACGATTCCCACGGTCTTTCAACTCGACGACAGTTTGGCCCAAACCTTTGATGTTCCTGTACGGGCATCGGAATATGCCCGTCGCTGGCCTTCGCTTTCATCCAAACAAAGCGAATTCAATACACTGTTCCCCGAAGAATATACCGGCGATTTGTATGCAGGGCGCCACGAAAACGCATGGGTGGTCTACAATCCCTTTAAAACAGGGAAGAATGCCAGCGCCAGTGTTCCGTTCCGGTACAATACCTGCGAACGGGCAGAACTGACTTTTGCACAATATTCTTCGGGTGTCATGAAGGAATACACCGACCGGCTGACTTTTTACCTGACGAATTACGACGAATACAATGCGCGCTTGAAAACCGATATTATCCGGATTTATGGCAGCAGTTCCGAACCCGCATTTTCGTGGACCGATCGGGGCCAACATGCGACCAGTGTTCTTTCCAAAACCTGGTCCGACGGGGTTTTCACGTTAACAGTTCAGCACAATGGACCACTCGATATTACCCTTACCTGTTCCGGAGGTGAAAACAACCGGCTTTCGGATTTCACAACTGCCAACATTACTACCCCGGATTTACCTCCTTTGTACACCGGTCCCCGGCAATACGAAGCCGAATGTTTCGATTACCGGAACATCAACCGGAATGTTACAGGCGGACAGAATCGAAACATACGAAATTACACCGGGCAGGGCTATCTTCAGTTTGGAACAGGCTCTTCGGCTTGCGTGCGCGATACGGTCGAAGCATTTCGGTCGGGGAGCTATTGGCTCGAAACCCGGTATTCGACTTCAGGAGCCGATGTCCGGTCCATCGATTTGTATGTGAACGGAGTGAAAACAAGCTCGCCTGAATTCGCCAAAACGACCTCCGAAAGCGATTGGAATATCCACAAACAATCCATCGCACTCAACGCGGGGAAAAATGTTCTTGAATATAAGGCACGCACTTCGGGCGCTTCTTCCATCAATTTCGATCATATCGTCATTCACCAGGGCGAAAGCAGCCGTGTATATCATTTTGAAAACGACGAAGCTTCAACGGAGGCAAGCGATCCTCCGGCCGAAGGAATAAGCCTTTGGAGTGGCAGTGCCGGAGTCGTGATTTATACCGATGCCCAATCGGAAACGACGCATGGCTTCAGGGCCTTTTCGATCGGAAACATAAACCAGACCGGCGCGGCCGGATTGGATCTGTTCCCTTCGGCGGCACAAAATTATTCCGTGGTCTGGAAAGAATATTCCGCTTCCCC
>DAIMEA010000498.1:0-3192 GCA_036725585.1 Prolixibacteraceae bacterium
GCATATTCCCATTCCGCCTCGGTTGGCAGCCGGTAGGGATGAATGGAAAGGATTTTGTTCTTCGCCAGGAAGGCTTCCTTGTAGGCCGAACGCCAATGACAAAAAGCGTTTGCCTGATTCCACGTCACTCCCACAACAGGGTATTGGTCGAAGGCTTTATGGTGAAAATAATTCTGGGTCCAGGGCTCGTTATAGCTATAACTGAAATCGCGTACCCAAACCAGGGTATCGGGATAAACCGGTACGCGTTCGCGGAAAATAAACGACGAGCGATCACTGATTGGTGTGGCCATGCCGGTATTTGGATCAATCACGGTTCCTTCGTAGCGCTGGGTTTCGAAGTTGTAGCGGTTGTTCATTTGGGCGGCCTGTTGCAGGTCGATGTAGTAATATTCATAGAAAATCCTGCGGTAGTCGATTTCCCTTTTATGGAAACGTTCTTTTCCCTGATAAAACAACGAATCGATGGCTTGCCGGATTTCGGGCTGGGGATCGTTCCAGATCTCGTGAATTTTTCCCGGGTCGACCCGTGGTGGGTCGTAGGGTTGTTTATCGCGGTCGGTTTCCATGTAGGCGGTCAGTCCTTCCCGGAAAGTCAGAAAAGCAGCTACCGAATCGGCGGCCCAATGCACGTATTGACGGTATTCGCTGTTGGTGATTTCGGTTTCATCGATCCAAAACGAATTCACCGAAACATTTCGGGTTGACAGCGGTTGTTGGCCGGGCGCGGGTTCACCACCTCCCATCTGAAAATGACCCGGAGCAATGTACACCATACCGTAGGGCACCGGTTCGAACCATACCGGTCGCTTTTCTCCTTTCAGTTCGTGAAGAATGATGTCCGACTTGCATCCCGAAAGGAAGAGAATCAGGAGCAAAAGGAAGAAGCGATATGTGGTATAAATTTGTTTCATGCAAACCGGCATGCAAAATAAACGGGTAACCCGGAAGTCTATTGTCTGCAATGCAAAAGCCTTATGGAAACCCATAAGGCTCAGCACGATTCAGTGTATATTTTTCAAGATCAGTTCTCCCACAAATCCTGTTCATAGTCGAAGATATCCTTCCGGATTCGTTCCGATTCGAGTTGTGCTTCGCGGTTCGAAACATAGTCGGTTATCATCCGGTTGTTGTACACGTTTTCTTCCTGAATGAAATAGGAATTGAAATAACGGTAAACAAAGAGATCGTCGTAAGAATACAAAGGTTTATCGTTCTGCATGCTGTAAACCGGGATGGTGGAAAAATACTTACGTGCATCGGGGTAATAAATCCAAAATAAGGGCTGGCTCCTGGGAATGTTGTTCACAACATATTCCCGGATGGGGCATATGCCAATAATTTCGTTGCGTAAACGGGAATCTTTCCGGTCGATATACCAAACTTCCTTGATCATGATCTGTTTGATTTCGTCGGGGCGCCAGCGGATCGTCACCAGCGAATCGCGGGTAACCCCGGGGCGGATTTCCACTTCCACAATTTCCTCCCGCATACCAATTTCCCTGATTTCGGAGACGTTGGTCATTACGTTATTCTGATCAAATTCGAATGCATTGTTTTTCAACGGGCGTCGAAAAGCGGTGAACCAGTTGTTCTCGATTCCGTCCATGATGGCATTGATCAGGCTTTTGCGCTGGTCGATGGTATCGGTTGGGTAATAAAGGGGCAGGTTTACTTTCTCCCGCAGGTCGATAATTTCCCAGGTAACTTTCGACCACATCACATCGGCCTCGCGAACAAAGGGATAATGGACCAATCTCCGGTTTGTAAAGTCGTTTTCCTGCTTGTAGGTATTGTTAAACGGACCGAATTTTTCCGTAAACCGGACGCTTTCGGAAAACCGTACTCCTTCCTGTTGCGAAAAGCCCCACAGGGGGAGGAGGACCAACAATGAAATTCTTGCTATTGTTTTCATACCAATGTGTTTTTCAAGTTATTTAACGGTCAGAATAACCGGGGTCAGAATTCGTTCGGGGTCGGTTGTGTTCCCCTGGATTCTGGCTTTAATATTTTCAAACCACACTTTATCGCCGGGTACCAAACTGTTCAACAGTGCCTGCTGCTGTTCGGAGAAGCGATAACTATTCGAATGCAATGTTGTTGTATAACCGCCACTGGTCGGTACCGACATGTCGAAGCTGGTTACTTCAAAGGCAAGGTCGAAATCGAAATCGTCCATACGGGCAAAGACACCTACCTGTGCCTGCAGACGCTGGGGGCTGATGTTGCCCGATGACAGCCCGGCGACGGTAGCGCGGGGATCGGGTACTTTTTTCACCCGGAACACCATCTCGCCCATGTTCCGCATCTGCCCGTCCACTTCGGCATTAACGATGATGCGGGTTAGGGAACCATCGCCATCAAGTTCATCCGGTTCGGCCACCCATTCGTTGCCTACGCGGGTAATATTTCCGTTCGTCATGGTGGGTTGCAGGCGCGTGCTGGGAATACCCGGCACCGAGATGCTGATCGGGTTTTGCAGATTCCGGTAAAGCACGTTCATCCGGGTGGGTGAAATAGTCACAGCAGGTACGGCTACTTCATATTCCTGGGTGAAAAAGCGACTGCCATAGCCTTCTCCGTCGGGATTGCGGTAGCGGATTTCCCCTTTGTAGGTATAGATTCCGGGCTGGCTTGGACGAATGGTGAATATGGCTTCATTTTCCTGAATAGGTAGTTTCGTTGTACTTCCGTTGATGTATACTTCGAGATCCTGCGTTGAATCTTCGGCCGAGAGGAAAATACGGGCCCGGTATTCCTGTCCCTGAAAAATGTAGCTGGCATCGGGGATCACGGTCGCTTTCAGCCCCGTAAATTTAAAGGAACTGGCATCGATCTGATTATAGAGATGTCGTAGAACAACCGATTCGGCATTACACACATCGATCTGTAATTTGGATAAAAGCGAGATGGAAGCAATTACCGGGCTGGCCTCGAAGTTTTCCTGGGCCCAGGTGCGGTAATTGAGCGAAGGATCGGCATCGAGTTTTTTATCCCGCTCTGGGTCTTCCACATCGAGGGCAGTTTTTAGGTTGGCAATAATACCCGGGTATCCTTCGACGATTTGAGTGAGCATGTTGCGGTAGCTGATGATGCTGTCCTGAAGGGCTTTCCCCCGGTTTCGGGTCAGCATCAGCTCGGGCGAAATGTTCAGATCGTCCTGCCGTTTCAAAATCAGGGTATCCCGGTTCC
>DAIMEA010000499.1:0-3185 GCA_036725585.1 Prolixibacteraceae bacterium
CCCCACTATTCTGTTCAAAACCTGAATTTTTCGACCTACGGTGCTTCGTTGGTTTTTCTCGATGAAAAGGGAAAGCGACTGGCTCCATTGTACAATTACCTCAAGCCGGTGAACGATGCCCTACGGCACGCTTTGTTCGAACGCTACGGAGGGCGTGAGGAATTTTGCCGAAAAACAGCCAGCCCCGACCTGGGGCTCTTGTTGAATTCAGGGATTCAGATTCTGTGGCTTAAGAAAGAAAGGCCCGCGTTGTTTGCAAAGGTGAAGCACATCCTCCATTTTCCCAATTACCTGTCGTATCTCTTTACCGGAAAGATCATTTCGGAACAGACGTCAATGGGTTGTCATACTTTTCTGTGGGATTTTGACCGGATGCAAGCCCATCGCTGGCTCAGCGACGAGGGGATTGTTTTTCCCGATGCCGTGTCGGGTTTTCATTTTGAACCGATAGAAATCAACGGGAAAACAATCTGGGTGGGAACCGGTATACACGACAGTTCGGCCTCGCTGGTTCCCTATCTGCTGAATGAGCGGGAACCTTTTTTGCTGGTATCGACAGGGACCTGGTGCATCAGCATGAATCCCTTTAACCACGATCCCTTAACGGATGAAGAGCTTAAAAAGGATTGCCTGCATTATTTGAATGTATATGGCAAGCCGGTTAAGTCATCGCGCTTCTTTCTGGGCCATCTCCACGATGTGCATGTGTCGCGATTGGCCGAATTCTTCGGGGTGGATTACAAATCGTACCGTTCGGTTTCTTTCGATCGGGATGTATTTGAAAAATGCCTGGCTCAGAAGGTTTTCTTCAAAGAGGGCATACCGGACGGATACATCGACAAATCGGTCGATTTATCGGCATGGGATGGTTTTGCGCCGGCATACTGCCAGTTCATAACCGACCTTACCCGGGAATGTTCCAAAAGTATCGACCTTGTACTAAACGAGGGCAATGAACGGAAAAAACTGATTGTCACCGGGGGCTTTTCCCGAAACCAGAAATTTATGAAGGTGTTGGCGATGCTGTATCCCGGGATGGAAGTCGTTCCCGGCGATATTGACAATGCAACGGCCCTGGGGGCGGCGATGGTCCTTCGGGAGAAAGTGTAATTCCTTTTTGTGGGAAAAAATTCATACTACTTTCGCAGCAATCTTAAAAACCACTGTTGTCCCGGAAATAAAAAATAGGAACAGATTGCTTCGCTTAGCTGCCAATGGCAGTTTTCGACCAAGGTGTCATTTCGACGACCACAGGGAGGAGAAATCTTTTGAATCCAGGGATTCCTCCTCTCCCGATAGCGGAATCGTCGGAATGACACCTCTTTTCAACTGACATGTAAGTATTTTTCCCGATTTTTTTTGTGGCAGCGAAGCGAAGCAATCTCTTGTTTTAACCGCACACAATTGATTAATAACCGGACAGTAATGTTCTCAAAAAAAAATGAAATAATCATTTTATAGTCTAACATAAAATAAATAATTTTGGGACAAAAAACTGCCATGAAATACATAATATTTTGTTCATTATTGGTAGTTGGACTGATCTTAACCCAATGCGATAAAGACTTCATACCTAATTTCGAAATCAGTTCCCCGGCCGAAGGGGCTACTATCTACATAGGCGATACCGTTACGATCACCATCGATGTTGACCATTACAAAAGCATTGAAAGGATTGATCTGTATATTGATACGTTTCGGGTCGAAATCCTGTGTTGCGAACAGTATTATTACAAATGGGTCACAGGGGATTGCAGCGCCTGTTTTGGATATTATGCCGAACCGGGCGAACATACGATAACCGCTCACGCTTTTGATAAAGATGGCACTGTTTTTAGTGATGAAATTACGATTAACGTTGAAAGCAAACCATTGATCCCGTATGTCCGCACAAAATCAGCAACGGTTATTTCCACTAAATCAGCAATCTTTTATGGTTTCTTTCAAAATTATTCAAAACCTGTAAATCAATTTGGCTTTTTTTGGAGTAAATCCGATTCAGATCCCGGTGAAAAAAATGATGTGATTCTCGTTAACGCAAAAGGCATCGACTTTAAAGTGAATGCTGATAACCTTGAAGCCAATACAACCTACTACTATAAAGCTTTTGCCGAAATCGACGACAGTATCCTTACTGGGAGTGTCGCTTCTTTTAAAACGAAAGAAAAGATTGATGTTGAAATCACCGACGGCAATTTTACCGATTCCCGGGACAACAAAAATTACCGGGTTGTTGAAATAGGAAAACAAACATGGATGGCTGAAAACCTGGCTTATTTGCCTGTTATTAACCACCCTGAAGAAGCAACGATCACGAGCCGGCCGGTTTATCTTGTGTACGATTACTTCGGCATCTGTACCGATTCGGCAAAAGCAAGCGATAACTATCAAAGCTATGGCGTTTTATACAATTGGCATGCTGCCATAGATGCCTGTCCTGCCGGATGGCATTTGCCTACCCACAACGACTGGGACGAATTAAGAACGTTCATTTCGGAAAAAGAAGGAATGGATAAGCTGAGAACCGGCAACTTTATAAAAGCGGAAACCGGTTGGGGACAAGATGGAAACGGAAACGACAAATACGGCTTTTCGGCTGTACCAGGCGGGGCATATCTCAATGAATTCATGGGGAAGGGCGTATTTGCATTCTGGTGGGCTTCCGACCTGATGAGTCCCGAATATCCAGCATTTCATCGCTGGTTTATGTTTAACGATACCAATTTTTCATGCCAGAACGAAGATCAATACCAATGCCTTAGTGCAAGGTGCATCAAAGACTAATCCACTTCGCCTATTACCTCATTTATTATTCCAACCAGCCAAATTTTACAACTTTAAACAAACCCGATCGTTAGACCTGGCAGGTTTTCAAAAATGACAGGTCTACGGACCGCGTTCGTTTAAAAATCCCATCTTATTGCAGACAGGGGTTTCACCTGCGGGTGAAACCCCTCATTCGTCTTCGTTCGGAACGGTTTAGGAACCTTAATCCCCGACAGGGTTCCAAACCCGTATCGCCGGGTACCGGAAGAGCTTTTTGGAAGTGTTTAGGAACCTTTATCCCCGACAGGGTTCTGAACCCTGTCGGGGGTAAAGGTTAGAATGCGCCTCCAATCATTCCACCACTACCTTGCCGCTCTGCACCCCGCCTTTTTCGCTTACAAAGCGGTACAGGTACAGCC
>DAIMEA010000500.1:0-3173 GCA_036725585.1 Prolixibacteraceae bacterium
CCTCCCCCGCATCTGGATCTGGTTAACCAGGGTAGGCACCGAAGCTCTAAGATAGATAAGCAGGTCGGGGGGTTGGATCAATCCGATCATCAGGTCGAAAAGCGAGCGGTAATTTTCGTAATCACGTGTCGACATCAGCCCCATGTCGTGCAGGTTGGGCGCGAAGATTTCTGCGTCTTCATAAATGGTTCGGTCCTGGATCACTTTCTGGCCCGATTTCCGGATTTCGACAATCTGTTGAAACCGGGTATTCAGAAAATAAATCTGAAGGTTAAACGACCAACGCTGCATATCGTTATAGAAATCGTCGAGGTACGGATTATTATCCACGGTTTCGTAATGGGGCGTCCAGTTGTAGTGTTTGGCCAGCAGGGAGGTCAGCGTTGTTTTCCCAGCCCCAATGTTTCCGGCAACAGCAATGTGCATGGTTTGGATTTTTTGTTCATTATTTTCGTACGAAGGTAACAAAAACCCCCGGGTAAATCGGTGTTTTTGTTTTATGCCTAATACAATTTACGAGCAGTTTTCACCCCTGTTTTCTTGTTCGTTAATTTGGGCCAACAGCGGCTCAACAAATTCCCGGTTGTTGGCCAGGCGGGGAATTTTGTTTTGCCCGCCCATCTTACCCCGGCTCTTCATCCATTGGTAAAAGGTCCCCGGGGGCGCGAGGGTTAGCTGCAGCCGGGTCAGCGTCAAATCTTTGTAGCGTTTTGCCTCGTAATCGGAATTCAAAGCCTGAAGTTCCCTGTCGAGGGTATCGATAAAAAGATCCAGGTTGCTGGGACACCGGGCAAATTCGATAATCCACTGATGGGCTCCTTTGTGGTTGCCGTCCATAAAAATGGGTCCGGCCGTGTATTCCTGAACAATGGCCCCTGTTTTTTCGCAGGCTTTTTGCAAG
Source organism: Prolixibacteraceae bacterium (assembly GCA_036725585.1). GTDB lineage: Bacteria > Bacteroidota > Bacteroidia > Bacteroidales > Prolixibacteraceae > DAIMEA01. Next base: position 902 of record DAIMEA010000500.1, read on the forward strand.
CCCCGTTCGGCATTGTCGATGATCAGCTCTTCGCCAAAGGCATTAATGAAGTGCTTTGTACGGCCGGTAATTTTAATTTTAAAGGGATAACGCGAGGTGAATTCCACCGTGTCGCCGATGATGTAGCGCCACAAACCACCGTTCGTTGTGATGACCATGGCATAGTTTACGCCCGTTTGGACCTCGTGAAGCGGAATGGCTTTCCGGTCGGCGTCGAAAAAGCAGTCCATAGGGATAAATTCGTAATAGATACCGTAATCGAGCATGAGCAGCATGTCGTCGGTGGCCGGATTGTCCTGGATGCCAAAAAAGCCTTCCGACGCGTTGTAGGTATTGATGTAATGCATCGTTTCCCTGGGAATCAGCTTTTTGTACTGTTCACGGTATGGCTCAAAGTTAATGCCGCCATGAGCAAACACTTCCAGGTTGGGCCAAACTTCCAGCAGGTTGTCCTTTCCGGTGACCTCCAACACCCGTTTGATCAAAACGAGAAACCATGACGGCACTCCGGTAAAGCTGGTGATGTTTTCGTGGATGGTGGTTTGGACAATTTTTTCGATTTTCTCTTCAAAGTCGGGGATCAGGGCAATTTCGTTTGCAGGTGTGTTTTTAAAACGCGAAATAAGGGGCAGGTTCTGCAAAAGCACCGCCGAAAGGTCTCCGGTACGGGTCTTTTTATTCAGACTGCTAATTTTATGGCTCCCACCGATGGTCAGGTTTTTCCCTTTGAGAAATTCATTATCGGGGTTGTTTTTCAGGAAAAGGGCAAACACATCGAGCGCCGCCTTATAATGGCATTTCTGCAAGGCATCGTAACTAACGGGAATGAATTTGCTTTTATCGTTGGTTGTCCCCGATGATTTGGCAAACCATTTCACCCGGCCCTTCCACAAAACATTCCGTTCGCCGGCAATCATCCGCTCAATCATTCCTTTCAGTGTTTCGTAGTCGTTGAGAGGAACATGGGAAGCAAAATCGCCCGGTGTTAGGAGGTTTTTAAAATGGTACCGTTTCCCATATTCTGTTCTGCGCGCCGAGCGGATCAATTCTTTTAATACCTGGGACTGCTGTTCTTCAGGATACTTACTGAAATAGTCGAACTTTTTATAGCGAAGGGTAAAGAGTTTCTGGATATTCCGGTTAAATAATCGGATCATACGGTATATTTTATCAATTTTTATAGGTGAAATTAAGAAAAAAATCGGCGGGTTCGGTCAATCGGTTTCCCCTTATGCCCTATTTTTGTTGATATCAAAATTTAAAGCCATGAATTACATCGACATCATCATTATTCTTTTGCTTATTTTTTCGGCCATTGGTGGAATATCGAAAGGCCTGATTTACGAAGTAGCCTCTTTACTGGCATTGATTCTGGGCGTTTGGGGTGCCATCAAGTTTTCGAATGCAACCGAATCGTTTCTGGTCGAGCAATTCAACTGGCACGTTCCCCATATCGACATCATCGCCTTTGTAATTACCCTTGTTTTTATCATCGTGATCATTCACATCCTGGCCAAAGCCATCGAAAACGCGTTGGAAACCATACAATTGGGGGCATTGAACAAGATTTTCGGGATGATCTTCGCTGTTTTCAAATCAGCCTTCATTCTCGGCATTCTTTTTATCCTGGTTGAACGGCTTGACGAAGCCCTGCCCATCATACCCGAAAAACCCATCCAGGAGTCGCGCCTGTACACACCCCTCCGGAATGTTGCTATTTACAGTTTCCCTTTTTTGAAAGGATTGTACGAAGACATTAAGGGAACCGATGAAGACGAAAAAGACGAAGAGGAAAAGGATGAAATAACTCCCAAAAAAGACAAGCGAACGCACAAAAAAGACAAAAACGACAAAAAAGATACGGCAGCGCCCGCCGATGATAAGAAAAGTGTCTGATCCCTTCATCCTGGTTCACAATTTTCCGATCCTTTACCGTTGTCGTCCTAAACGATTGTTTGGTACAGAAATCTTTTGCCAAACCGGTTATTTTTGTACTTTTGTCGGCCATTGAACAACGGTCCGACAACCGCATTTGTCCCATAACACATTCGAAAAGAACAGTGAAGATATGAATTTTATCGACGACCTGAAATGGAGAGGCATGATCCACGATGTGATGCCCGGAACCGACGAACAACTGGCCAAAGAGTGCACAACGGCATATATCGGTTTTGATCCCACAGCCGACTCCCTGCATGTGGGAAGTTTTGCCCAGATCATGTTGCTGAAAAGGTTTCAGTTGGCCGGGCATAAGCCCATTGCCCTGCAGGGG
>DAIMEA010000501.1:0-3140 GCA_036725585.1 Prolixibacteraceae bacterium
ACACCCGATAATCCCTCGAATGTTTTCCCGCAACCCAATTCCATGAAGGAATTCGACTTTGGATCGGCTGTGAAACTTCGCGATGCTTCGTTTGTTTCTCTTCGGAATATCTCGCTGGGGTATACCTTCCCCCAGAAACTGATCAAGAGCACTCCGTTTAAGGGAATTGCACTCTATGTCCGCGGAAACAACCTGAAGTATTTCACCGATTATACCGATTCGTATTCCCCCGAAATCGATCCGTGGGAATATCCGATTACCAAAACATGGACCTTCAGTGCGAAGATTACATTCTAACATCCGTAAAAAATTGTTGCTATGAAAAATATACTATCTTATCTTTTTGCGGTCAGTATCCTGTTTATGATGGCAGGTTGCGGCGATGCCGTTGTTGACCTTCAACCCAAAGACCAGTTCACGACCGATGTGGCCCTTTCAACCCTCGACGGCCTGGAAGGCGCCATCTATGGTGTGTACGAACGGGGTCGGAATGTTCTGGAAAGTAACGATGTGTCGGTTTACCAGAGTTGCCAGACCGACCTGGTTAAAGCCGGAACCAACCTGAGCGACCAGGCTCCATTGCGGGCCATCTTCTCGCTCGATTACCAGTTTAACGGAAGCTTGACCCAGCTGGCATCGGTTTTCGATGGTTATTACATCGGGCTGAACCGGGCCAACCTGATCATCGACGGAATAGATAATCTGGCACTGGATAATCCCACCGATGTTCAAATTGCGCGTAGGGACCAGGTGCTTGGCGAAGCCTATTTCTTCAGAGCGTATTACCATTATTTACTCGGGGTGCGCTGGGAAAATATCGTTCTGGCTCTTTCGTCAAAAGTCGATCCCAACGCTCCGGTCGAATTATCGGGGCCCGATGTGGTTTTCCCGCTTATTATTACCGACCTGTTGAAAGCTGTCGATCTGCTTCCCGAATCGGCCGTTGTGAACAGCACCGGGCGTGCTTCAAAAGGAGTTGCCCGCCACGTATTGTCGAAGGTGTATTTGTATACCGGCGAATGGGCGAAGGCTGCTGAAATGGCCGAATTGGTCATTAATGATCCAGCCTATAAACTTCAGGACAACCTACGGGATATTTTCTCCATTACAAACCAGGAGAACGACGAGATCCTGTTTGCCTGGCAGTTCTCGTACAACGACAACAGCCACCCGCAACGGGTTTCCCATCAGTGGTATCCGCTTTATGACCGTGTGGAAGGTGTGGCCCGTACTCTTGAACAAGGCGCTCGCCCCTGGTCGCGCCTGGTCCCCAGCGATTATTACTGGACGTTATTCGATGAGAACGACAAGCGACTCGAAGCATGGCATAAAAGGATCTGGTATTACGACAGCGAAACGGAACTGGCTGCCCGGCTCGATATCCCTGCTTCCGGAATTCAACTGGGTGATCCGGTTACTGCCGATAACGTAGGTTCGGCTGCAGGTTTTGGTATGTCGGCTGTACTTCCCACAACCGATAAATTCAGGGAAGACTCCGATGTATTGGGCAAAACGCTCGATGCGGCTGAAGGATATCGCAATATTCCGGTGTACCGGCTCTCCGAGGCATACCTTGTGGCTGCCGAAGCCTACTGGAGAAGCGGAAATACAGGCAAAGGTCTTGAATTCCTCAATGTATTGCGGAAACGTGCCGGTGTGTCTGAGTTCACGACCATCGATCAGGATATTATCCTCGATGAACAGGCCCGTGAACTGGGTCATGAGGGACATCGCTGGGAAATGCTGAAACGTATGGGCGTTTTGGTTGAACGGGTGCGCGCCCACAACCCCGAAGCCGGTGCCAATATTCAGGATTACCATGTTCGTTATCCCTTGCCGCGTACCCTGGTCGATTTGACCAAAGTGCCGCAAAACGAAGGTTATGCCGAATAAATTCACTCAGCCTGACTAGAGCGAAAAGGATTAAATAAAATTTCAGGGCACAAAAGCATCGGAAAACGCGATGGTTTTGTGCCCTTTTTTTGTGCAAATGCTAGAAAATAGAATCAGACGAAATTCTGTGGATGTGTTTTTTTATCCTGATGGAAAATCGTTCGGTTCCCTTCCCGATTTCCTAAAGATTTGGTATCTTGAACACGAAAAAGAAATCCGGCACAGATCCGTGCTTGCCGATCGGACAAACGACGGGTGTCCGGTTCGCTTTTTTGAAACAAGAATTAAAAAATTGTACAGTATGAAAAATCCGATGAAGGAATCGAATCCGATTCGCCAATACTTCCGGCAAAACCCTGCACCCAATGGTTCCATTCGCTGGTACCCTTCTGTCTCCTGCATCGCTTTTCTGCTTCTTTTCGTGTTTTTTGCGAACGATTGGGCAATGGCCACGACTATAGCCGGCAAATACGTTGCTGAAAGAGGGAAAAACGAAGATTTTGCCCTGATCCTGAACGGCGTTCCATCCCCGATTCTGGTTAGCGCCTTCGACGATCCGGGTGTGATCCGGATTGCGCGTTACTTTCAGGCCGACCTCCAAAGGGTGTCGGGTGCTGAACCCAAGCTGCTGCTCGATACCCCGCCCGAATCGGAACGGGTGATTGTTGCCGGCACTCTGGGCAAAAGCCCTTTGATTGATCGACTGGTCAGCGAAGGGAAAATCAATCCGGTTGAAATTGCCGGGAAATGGGAAAATGCCCTCATAGAGGTTGTCGATAACCCTTTCCCGTCGGTGAAACAGGCCCTGGTCATCGTGGGAAGCGATAAACGGGGTACTTTGTTCGGAATGCTCGATCTTTCCGAACAAATGGGCGTCTCGCCCTGGTATTGGTGGGCCGATGTGCCGGTTGAAAAGCAAAAAAACCTCTACGTGACCAAGGGGCGCTACAACCTGGGCGAACCCAAAGTGCAATATCGGGGTATTTTCCTGAACGACGAAGAACCTGCATTGGGCCGATGGGCTGTATATACCTACGGGGGCTTTAACCAGTTCTTTTATGAAAAAATATTTGAACTGATCCTTCGCCTGAAAGGGAATTATATTTGGCCGGCCATGTGGTGGGCCAGCTTCAATACCGACGATCCGGCCAATGCAGCGCTCGCCCACGAAATGGGCATTGTGATGGGGACCACCCACCACGAGCCCATGAACCGGGCCCATGCCGAATGGAAAAAGGAAGGCAAAG
>DAIMEA010000502.1:0-3134 GCA_036725585.1 Prolixibacteraceae bacterium
AGCCGGCAGGGCAGGGCGCGACGGGAAAAAAGCCATGGCCGTTCTTCTTTATAACAACACCGACACGGTGCGCCTGAAAAAAGGAATCGCCGAAAAATTCCCCGAACCCGAACTCATCCGGCGGGTTTACGAAGCCCTGGGCAATTACTTTCAGATTGCCGTGGGATTTGGCCGCGACACAACCCACGATTTTCACCTGGCCGATTTTGCCAAAACCTTTCATTTTTCCATCGTCCAGGTGCACCATTCCCTCAAAATCCTCGAACAGGATGGCTACCTCGAAGCAAGCGATGAACTCGAACGTCCTTCCATGGTCCATTTTCGCGTAAACCGCGACGACCTGTACAAATTCCAGGTGGCAAATGCTTCGTTCGATGCCTTTGTTAAACTGCTGTTACGCTCCTATACGGGCATGTTCTCCGAGTATGCCGCCATCGACGAAGCCCTTATGGCAAAGCGTTCCGGAACCGACCGCGAAACCATCTACCAGTTTTTGTGCCATCTCGACAAGCAAAAAATCATTCATTATATACCCCAGAAGGATTGCCCCTTTGTTGTTTACACAAAAGAACGAATCGAATCCTCGCGGTTCCGGGTATCGAAAGAAAACTACAGCCTTCGGAAAAAACGTTACGAGGAACAGGTCCAGGCCGTAATCGATTATGCTTCGTCGGGATCGGTGTGCCGCAGCATCCGTTTGTTGCAGTATTTCGGGGAGCCCGATTCGACCCGGTGTGGGGCCTGCGATGTGTGTGATAAACTCAACCATCTGGGGATGAGTAATCTGGAGTTCGATCGGATTTGCGCCGATATACAACAGAAACTGAAAAAAGAAGCCCTTTTGCGGCACGAACTTTTTTTCCGGCTCACAGGTAAGGAAGAAAACATCCAGTCGGTTCTGCGCTGGTTGCTCGATAATGGGATGCTCGCCGAACGAATCGACAAAAAACTGGAATGGAAGGGATAGATATATGGCTTTCGTCTATTTATTAGCGCTTTGCGCTCTTACGTACAGGTCGCCGAACTAACTTTTCATTTGGCTTGTGTGCCAATTTTGTTTTTCATTCAATTGGCGAAAACCTGTTTCTGATAAATTGGCGCCATAGAAATAATATCCCGTGTGTTTTTTTCCAGGTCGATTACTATTCTTAGATAATTAATTCGTTCAAAGGGAAAGTCTTCAATCTTTTTAACCAAACGTTTGTTGTCGATAGCTCGAATCACTCATATCTGAAGGTATCTGGTTTTGCATGTGCGTCAGGTTCCTTGCGCAGCAACTGTTCACCATCAAAAAGAATCCATTCATTCTCTGGCTCATAATCGATCATATCGGAAATGGTATTTGTTGTGTCGACATAAATACTCCCGATATTGCCCCTGCTACCGCTACTGCCTGACCAACCGCTGCTGCCTGAGCTGCCCGATGAGCCTGGTGGGTCGCCCGAACCACCACGCCCGGCAGAACCGCCACTTCCGCTGCTGCCGGCAGAGCCCCCGCTGCCGCCTTCTGAAACAGGAATAATCAGATGTTGAAAGGAAAGTGCATCTTGTGTAAAGTACAGGTAAACATCGCCGCCATCGCCACCATCACCGCCATCGCCACCATCGCCGCCATTACCGCCATTACCGCCATCACCACCTTTGTTCTGCCACCTTTTCGTAACTTCCGTACTGTCGTTTACCTTAGTTGTTTCGCTTTGCCAGTCACCATCAGAACCATTACCTCCTGATCCTCCTGCTCCTCCACAGCCGCCATCGCCACCTTCTCCACCCCGGGAAACCACTTTTAAACTTCCTCCTAAGGGATTGACCAAATACCGGTACTCGTGTTTAGTAAAAAGATTTTCAGCATAAACGTACAGTAAGTTTGTCTGTAAGAGAGAGTCAAAATACAAATCGGTCCATACCCCGATATCCGGGCCATTGCCACCATTGCTTCCGTCTGAACCATTCTCCCCATCGCTTCCATCGCTTCCATCGTTTCCTGAAGTGCCTGAAGACCCTGAAGATCCACTATTTCCACTGCTTCCCCCGGCGCCGTTCAGGACAAGTTTATAACGGGAAGTGTAATCCAGATCAATTCCTAATGTATACGTGCATTCGGGATTAAGCTTCGAAATTGCCGTGAAATCGACATGATGGTTCTCAATTTTCCGTATATCCTCTTCGATAATAAATTGCCCCCATTTAATCCTTCCGCCATTAAACTGTAATGAATAGCGCGATGTATCGGTAATCCAATTCCTGTTTCGAAACTCCTCTACAATACCATTATCGTATGTTGCTCTGATTTTATACTGGAATGAATAACCGGGCGCTTTGGTAACATCGGAAGTCGGAATAATTTCAATATGTTTCTCATAATTAAGCGGGAGCAGGAGTGTTTTTGCAAGGTGTTTGGCTTTTCCCGGCCAAACCTTAATCCAAATATATTTTCCAGCCGAAGGGATTAACTCATCGTTAATGATGATTCTGTTAAGAAACTGGCGGCCACCTTTCACTTCGACATTGAAACGGAACCAGGGCAGAAAACCTTTTTCCAAATTCCATGTTTTTCTGATTTGCCCATTTTTGTAATATAGAATTGCACCAATTTCGAAGCTTCCTCCGGGGAGGCGTAACTCGTTATCGTTGTGTATGACCTGTATTGAATCGATGTTTCGGGTAAAATTTAATAGAAAAGCTTTGCCAGATGTTGGATTAATTAGTATGAAAACCATGGCAATGAGAGTATTATCGATAAGGTATATTCGAATTAGTTTTGAGAGCAACATTCTGTTTTCTGTTTGCGTTTAATCGCATACAATTTAAACTATTTTTATTATCCTTCATTGCCCCTTTCTATTTTGTCGTCGTACCCAAAACGTATGGTTCAAAATCCAACCCATTTTCTATTTTTGTCCCCAATACGAAAAGAAATAATGGGACACAGCAGGAACAAAAAACCTTTTTTTGAACAGGTGGAAATTATCGACATTGGCGCCGAAGGCAAGGCCATTGCCCGGGTTGGCGACCTGGTGGTTTTTGTACCCCAGGCCATACCCGGCGATGTGGTTGATGTACAGGTAAGCCGAAAGCGGAAGCGTTTTTGTGAAGCGCGCATTGTCCGGTATCAAAAATATTCCGAATTAAGG
>DAIMEA010000503.1:0-3089 GCA_036725585.1 Prolixibacteraceae bacterium
CCCTGAAGATTTCCACCCCGCCCGTGTTGTTCCCGTTATCGTAGACCAAAAACAAAAGATTGTTGTTCAGAAACAGATCATGGGGTGTTCCCGATACCGGGCACTGATGCAAAACTACAGGTGTTGCAGGGTTTGTAATATCGAGGATGTGCAATTCACCGGGATCGGCCAGCACATAAGCCCGTGTTTCGTTAAATGCATAGTTGAATATTTGCCCGTCCAGAGCATATTCTCCTACAAACTGAGGTTTAAAGGGATCCAACAGATCATAAAAACGGAGGGAACTCCAGGTAATTCCCGCGAGTAAGGCCCCGTTTGTTTTTAAAAACATCAAACCTTCTTCGTAAGCTGTCGTCGATTGAAAAACAGGATTTTCAGGATCGTTTCCAATATCGTAGCTGAACAGGAACTGGGTGGAGCTGGCATACAGTACATCCTGGCGGACCAGCAACGAACCGACATCGGATGGGGAAAAATAGGAAGCAGCCTCAACCGGTGCAGCAGGGTTGCTCAGGTCGATTTGCTGCAGCGGTGTATCGGCCCAGGTGTTCCGGACCGTCAAAAATGGCTCTTCGTAATGAATGCCCCGCACTTCGGCCCAGGTAACAGGATTTTCGTACGTCCCGATTAAAACAGGCCCCTGCTTATTGCTGATGTCCATAACGTAAACACCGCCCTGGCAGGTTAAAAAAGCCCGATCGTCGTGTATGAAAACGCTGTATCCCCTTTTTTCGGTTTTCAGATAACTGATCTCGAAAGGGTTTGCGGGATCGGTTGCATTTACAATCCGTAAACCGTTTTCACCCCCTGTATATTCCGAGCACGAGAGATACACATAGTTGTCGTGCAGGGTAAGGTTGCTTGTTTTGCGTACATCGAGCGAGGACAGTAAGGCCGGGACAGCCGGATCGGTCAGGTCGAATAATTCAAGTTCGTCGGGCGAAGTACTTGTTGTGAGGGCTGCCAACAGATTTCCCTCCACAACAATTTTGTCGGGATAACTCGATGGGACTTTCTGCACCACTACGGGCGCTAAAGGATTGGATACATCCACTACGTTGAAACCCCCAATTCCGGCTGCCACATAAACATACTGCCCCGAACAGGCCAGACCGGCATCGTTATTCGTCTCTATAGCGCAGGAGCCCAGAACCGAAGGGTTGAACGGATCGGATGCGTCCAAAATAAAAAAACCCGCATTGTCGCGAAGGATGGCATACAGCCGCCCCCTGTCGGCTATCAGAGAAGCAATCATTCCCGGCAAATCGATGTAGGAGCGTTGCTGAAATTGTCCGTTGGAATAGTACAGGGTGGCCAGCCCCATACCCTGTCCCATGTAATAATATCCATCCTGTATCGTACCGGCTGTAATTTCCCCGCCGAACTGACCGGCAGGTTCCAGGGGATTATCGTCGGTCTGACCAACCAGGGAATTCACGCAAAGGAATTGCAATCCTATAAAAAAAAGCATCCCCCTAACCATCCCTTTTCCGCTTAATCGCATCGCTTTGTTTGACTTTGGTTATGATCATGAAAATTACATTTTTTTAAAAAACGGGGAATAACGAAAAATGTGAACTGCCGGTGAATACGATTGAAGTATGTTCGGCTGGATCCATTCGAACATTTTTCCGATATTTATCGTTGCAAACATACCCGACATTCAACCCAAAGTGAACCAACAGGAAAAGAATTATACGGGCTGAAGAGAACCGGGAAGTTTGATACGAATCCGAAAAACCGAATCCATGATTGCAGAACTCAATCAAATCCTGATCATTACCCAGCTGATCCTGTCGTTGTTTTTTTCCCTTCTCTTTCTATCTCTGGGGGGAAACCGGAAAGCAAACCGGTACATCGCCGTTTTATTGCTTCTTTTTGTTTTCTTTAGCTTGCACGACTCATTTCGTCAATTTGGTGGGCTACAACATTTGTCGTATCCCTTATATTTGCTCAGTTCGCTTGCATTAACGGGTATATTCCCCCTATTTCATTTCTATGTCGGGTCGCTTTATCCAATCGGCAAAAAGAATAAAGTGCTGCATTTTATTCCGTCGCTCTTATGCCTCTTTTTGTTGTTGCCCGGAGTGGCAGGCGACTGGCCTGAACCTTCGTATTACCAAAACTTTCAATTGTTTCAATCTTCGGATCTCCAAAAAACACGCTGGAATTACTTTGTGGCCAACGATCTGATTTTTTCTGCCCAATTCGTTTTTTACGCTGTTTCCAATATTCATTTCATCAAAAAGATACGACCGAAACTCGAAGAAAGTTTTTCGAGCCTGGAGGGGAAAAAACTAACCTGGATCGTCTATCTGTATGCGATCCTTGCCCTGGTTTTTTTCACGTACCTGGGCATAGAGTTATTGACCCATTTACCTTTGGATCGATACGATCTGCTTTATTACATCCTGGTTCTGCTATTCCTGATGGCCTTGATTTATGGAGTTTTCCGCCAAAACGAGTTGTTTTACCCCGAAGAAACAACATTAACCAACAGCTCCGCGCCCGTTCCGATTCCCCACGAGTTGGCACAAACAATCCAGCAACAATTGAACCTGTTAATCGAAAAAGAACAGTTTCATACCCGGCGTGACCTCACCCTGGGGCAATTGGCAAATTCATTGAAAACCAATAAAAACATCGTTTCCCAGTTTCTAAACCAAAACTTGCATCAAAATTTTTATCAGTATATCAATTCACTACGAGTAGAAGAAGCCAAAAAGCAATTAAGAAGAAGGGATTCTTCCCGTTTTTCTATCGAAGGGATCGGGTATATGGCCGGCTTCAATTCAAAAACTACATTCAACACTGTTTTTAAGGCACAAACGGGCATGAGTCCTTCCGAATTTAAACAACAATTCCGGATCGTTCCTGTTAGCGAAAACCACTCATACGATAATAAGAACCAACCGGAATAAATCATTTTTGCTCAATTTAAAGTTCTTTGTTTGCTTTCTTGCTTTTCGTGAAATAACTTGTGTTCAAAATCCGCGGAATGCACGAAGCTTCTTTTTTCGAAAAAGCCGAAGAACAAACGGTCCGATGTACTTTATGCCCTCATTTTTGCACCATTGGCGAGGGACATT
>DAIMEA010000504.1:0-3050 GCA_036725585.1 Prolixibacteraceae bacterium
GGTGGGATCGGCAAAATAACCCGGCAGCAGTGGATTGCCGTTTTCGGCAGCATCAAAAACCGGTCCGGCTGTCTGTTGACCGCACAAGATGCTCGGCAGGAACAAAAGAAGGAACAAACAAGATCGCCTCATTATTATCGAATAATAAATTTCTGTACAAAAGACGTTCCATCCCGGTCGATCCGGGCAAAATAGACTCCATTGGGTCCCACTTCGTTCTTTTCCAAAACGATGGAACGGGAAAAACCACAACGGTATACCACATCGCCCAACAGATTGCTGATGGTCAACTGTACGGGCCGATCGGTATTGGTTTCCAGAGAGAACCGACCGGTAGCCGGGTTGGGCTGTATTTTCATTGCGAATTCGGCAGTATTCGTTTCAGCAAGCGAAACCGGGGTTCGTACTTCTGTTTCGGCACTTTTAAGGGAAAAATTCCCGGTACCGTCCCGTGCAATCAGGGATATCGTATAGTTTGTTTCCGGTTTCAGGTTTTCGAGGGTATCGGTTAGGCCAAACAACCTTTGGTGCGGTTTACCGTTCACAAAAGCAATATAGTGCGATATTCCTTTATCATCGGGGGATGTATCCCAGTTCAGTTGAATCCGGGTGCCATCGATGGGCTTTGCCGAAAGGTTTTCGGGAGGAAGAGGAATATCGCCCCAGGGGAATGAATAATAATCAACGGGTTGATTTACATCGTCGAGTTTAAAATTCCAGAGTTCCTTGCTGCAGCTTGTCTGGCTCAGCGACAGGTAATTTCCTTCGCTGCATGAGACAAAGCTGGTTTTATCGCCGCCTACGATGGTGTATCCCGACAGGGTAACTCCCGACAGCCAGGCTACATCGCGGATCACAGCACGACCCGAAAGTTTGCAGTTAAAGGTCACCGCATTCCCGGTAAGCACAGCTTCGTCGGTCATTTGTCCGCCCCAAACCCGTGCCGATTTTTCGACACGTGCATTGCCCGAAATCCGTGCCGACTTCCCCACAAGGGCGTTGTTGCAAACCCGAGCATGACCACTCAGCACAGCATTGTCCTGAATTGTGGCAAAATCCTCAACCCGGGCCTGATCGGATACACGGGCCGAACCCAGCACCCGGGCATTGGGCCCTACATATACCGAAGCGGCAACCTGCGCTGTAGAAGCAACCCAACCCCCTCCGTTACTGTGCTTTGCCCCTCCAGTGCTAATTTCACCCGGGGTATGAAAACCTTCGGGATCGGCCCCAGTGAACGAAAGCATGTAAGGGAAACGATACACGAGCGGCCAGCTCGGTGTCCAGGCGTAGGTATGGGTAACCGGGGGGCAAGCCAGCACGACCAGGTAGAAAAGAGAATCGCCCGTTTCTATAGAAAGGCTTGCCTTCTCGTCGGTTTCGAGCGACACCGCTCCATAGCGGGGCTGTCCGTTTTTGTCGACGGCAACAAAGCCATAGCTCCAGCCCCCGCCTCCGGCCGGTTCGTTTTCGATCCCGGTTAGTTGGGCTTCGATCTCGTTTGCGCCGTCACGGGGATATACAGGAATGATGTTGTAGCCATAGTCGGCCGGGGCCATTTCGCGGGGTACAATGTACATGCCCGGCAGGCCTTCGATGGTTTCGAGGTGTGTAAATTCGCGGCATAGGGCCGAGGCCTCAAGCCCGCCCAGATAGCTTCGGATCATGTTGCCACACGAGTAGTCCCAGGTTACATTGTGCATGGCCCAACGTCCTGCTTCACGCCGCATTTCGTCGCGGGTCATATCCAGACCTTTCATCAGGGCATCGAAGGGATTGTCGCCCTTATCGGCAGCCCTCCACTGGAAACCCAGAGCTTCAAGACCAAATTGATCGATGATGTAGGCCGGGAGATATACCGACTCGTACTGACGGGAATCGATGGTGCTTAAATATTGCAACATAGAGGTATTCAGGAACAAAGGCGTAATCATGTTCCCGGTTTGCCCGGTCGACAGAAAAGCCATATAATTGGCACAGGCTTCCCAGTACATACCCACCTGGTGGTTATCGTCCCTGTTTTTAAAACCTTTACCCGGATACTGGATCGGGATCATGGCCTGACAGGCATGGCCGAATTCATGGGCCACCACAAAACCGGTTTGCGGATTCATCCACATAGCCCCGATCACATCGTCGACAGAACCGCCGTATGCCCCGTTGTCCTTATACCCGTTGTTCCAGGTATTGAAAAGAATGACAACAAATTTGTATTTGGCTATGTTCCCCGTATCGGGATTGGTAACAAACTTCATCGAATCGATATAGAAGTGATAATAATATTCCAATCCTGCCAGAATTGCATCCGGATCGAAGCTAGTTGGGTTGGGACCGGCAAGATCGCCCCAGAATACGGTAAAGTTTTCCGACTGGCGGGTCTGCCCCCATTTAAATTCGCTCAGGTTCCGGATGGCTTTGGGCACATATACCTCTTTTTCGTTTTCGCGGTGAACATAGCCCGAAGCTTCGCCTATCGTGGCATCAGAATTCACCAGTTTGAATTGAATCCTTAGTCCGTCGTTGATATCCACCACCGGAGGAACGGTCAGTTGAAGCAGTGCCCTCCCGTTTTCGTCGGTCGGCTTCATCGCATTATTCAGCGACGAAGCGGACACAGAAATACCGTTGATGGAAAAAACCTCCCTGGTTGCGGGATTGGCATTTACGAGCATTACGTCATAACCAAAAGCATAGTTTGCGACCGGATTTCCCCAACTGTCGCGGGCATAAACCGGTATTGGGGTTGTCGACGGCCGGAATACCTTTACCCCGGGATCGACAAAGGATTGTCCTGCATTCACGGCTCCGGAGCGGATTTCCTGCTGAACGGCTGTGGTTTCGTATCCGGCAGCCCATACGGCAACATCCTTCAATCCCCGTTGAGTCAGGGCCGGATTTCCGTTCGAAGGAAAAAGGACCAAGGCGTTTTCCGAAAGCCGGAAATCGTCAACATTCAGAGGTTCCCCGTTTACCACGACCAATGTAAGGGCAGAGCGCCAAGCAGGGTCGTCGGTATATTCAATAACCAGGGTATCGTCGACGGTAATTCC
>DAIMEA010000505.1:0-3043 GCA_036725585.1 Prolixibacteraceae bacterium
AGCGGGAAAAAATGCCCGACTGGAGCGAGAGTGCAATCATCGAATCCGTTACAGGTCCCTTATGACGACGTATTTGGGAGGATGTAGGATGCCTTTCGGTATTTTTGGTATAGGTACGTTTTTCGTCGGCAAAATGAAAACCCAGCGAAAGGATTTCACGGTGAATATCTTCCGGCTGCGGGGGGCTGAACAGGTAGGTAAGCCGGAGCTTTTCTTTCCTGATTTCTTCCAGCAGCTCTTCCATTTCGTTCCTGTTTGAGGGATCGGCATGTGCTTTTGCTACAGGGTAGCCAAAAAGAGCCGAGTCCCAGGGCAATGGGTGTAAACGCTTTTCCATTCCTCAGGATTCAATGTTTCGTTTGTCCCGGATCAGGTTTTCCAGGTCGGGTTTTTGCTGCTCCTTGATGATCCGGATCAGGTACTCGCCGATAATGCCCAGGGCCAGGAGGTTCAAGCCGCCAAAGAAACTGATCAGGGTAACAGTGGATGCATATCCGGGAAAGTGGATCCCCCAGAACAATTTCCGGATTATCGTTATAAGGATGTACACAAGGGAAAAACCAAATCCGAGCCCCCCGATGAACCCAACCCATTTCAATGGCAGCGACGAGTAATGGATCATGTTGTTGAGGGCCAGATGGATCATTTTTGTCAGCGAATAATTGCTTTTTCCGAAACCCCGTTCGGCATGGCTGACTTCAATGTTGCCAATGTTGTGGGTAGTATGGATGATCAGGCTGGAAACCGAGGGCATGGCGTTCCGGTTTTTCACGATCGTTTGGGCTACATCGAGTGTCATAATCCGGAAGGCCGATTTCATAAGTCCTTTGGGTTTTTTCAGGAAAAGGGTATCAATTCGGTTCATCATATAACTCGACAGGTTTCGCCACAACTTGTGCTTTTTTTGTTTGTAGGGTGGGAGGGCAAAAAGGGCATCCAGCTGTTGGTCTTTATCCATAGCTGCAATAAGCTTCGGAATTTCGCTTACCGGGTGTTGAAGGTCGTCGTCCATGGTGATAACGTACTTCCCCGTAGCATGGCTTATTCCGGCAAGCAAAGCAATGTGTTGCCCCTGGTTTTTTCGTAAGGTGAGGACCCGGCAGTTCGGGTGCGCATCCGATACTTCCCGCAATGCCTCGACGGTTTCTTCCCAAAAAGGACTGTCGTTCACAAAAATGATCTCGAAAGCTGCTTTCTTTTCTTTTTCGAGCTGCAGGATTTGGCTGGCCAGAATTTTAAGGCTTTCGGAGCTTTTGTAAACCGGTATGACAATTGAATATTTT
Organism: Prolixibacteraceae bacterium; assembly: GCA_036725585.1. Lineage (GTDB taxonomy): Bacteria > Bacteroidota > Bacteroidia > Bacteroidales > Prolixibacteraceae > DAIMEA01. The sequence continues at coordinate 1,284 of DAIMEA010000505.1, forward strand.
TCCATTGGATACAGTGTTCAAATGATTGGGTCCTTTTCTTCCCGACCATCAAATCATGATCAAAATTAGCAATCGTTTCAACAAATGAAACAAAATCGCTAATTTTCGGACATGATTATACAGGAAGAACGAATCAATTACCCGTCATTGCGCGATTCTACCCCAATTTATTGGCAAAATGCGTATACGACAGATGAAAAAAGGTGTCATTCCGGAGGAAGCAAAGCGACGAGGAATCCCTTGTATCAGCAGAATCCTCCTCTACCGATAGCCAACGGGATCGTCGGAATGACACCTTGTGCATAAATCTGTCATTGGTGGCTTGGCATTCTTATATTGAAACCGGACATTTCTGATTGAATGAATATGTTTATATAACGCAATATGCAAAAGATACCTTTCAATAAACCCTCTCATTTCGGGGAAGAAATGGAGTACATCCAGGATGCATTCGGGCGGGGACATGTTTCGGGTAACGGTTATTACACCCGGGAGTGCCACCGCTTTTTTGAATCGCGCTATGGATTTCGAAAATGTTTTCTGACCACATCGGGCACCGACGCCCTCGAGATGTGCGCCCTGTTGCTCAATATCGGCCTGGGCGATGAGGTGATTATGCCTTCGTTTACCTTTGTTTCCACCGCGCTGGCTTTTGTGCGGCAGGGAGCCGTTATCCGTTTTATCGACAGCCAGACGGATTTTCCCGGAATGGACGAAGCGCAAATTGAAGCCTGCATTACCTCGCGTACCCGGGTTCTTGTGGTGGTGCATTATGCCGGTATAGCCTGCGATATGGACCGGATTATGGAACTGGCCCAAAAATACCAATTATCTGTGGTTGAGGATGCTGCTCAGTGTATCGACAGTTTTTATCACGATCGTCCGCTGGGAGGTATTGGTCATTTAGGGTGTTTTTCGTTTCATGAAACAAAAAATATTCATTGTGGCGAAGGAGGAATGTTGGTAGTTAATGACGAACGTTTTGTGTCTCGGGCAGAGAAAATCTGGGAAAAAGGGACCAACCGGGCTGATTTTTTCCGGCGCGATGTGGCCAAATACGAATGGGTCGAAAAGGGATCTTCGTTCCTTCCGTCTGATATCCTGGCTGCCTTGTTGTTCGCGCAACTACAGCATCTCGATGAAGTACAGCAAAAACGAATAGCTGTTTGGAATCGCTACAACCATTTTTTTAAAAGCCGGTCGTTTCGCTCTACGCTTACGACACCCTCATTGCCGGCATTTGCTACCCTGAACGGTCATTTATACTGGCTGGAGCTTTCCGATTCCACGAAACGCAACGAGTGTCTCGAATACCTTAAAACAAAAGGGATTCATGCGGTTTTTCATTATCAGGCCCTGCATGCTTCTGTCTACTACCGCAGGGTGGAAACGAATATACCCGGCCTGCCCGAAGCTGAAAAATTCTCGGAGCGATTGATCCGGCTTCCTTTGTTTTATGACTTGTCGTTTGAAGAAGTCGATTATATTTGCAAACAAACCGAAGAATTTTTAAACCGATAAATACTTCTTTATGGGGATGACCGATTTGATCATCAATTTCACACCAACCGGTATGGTGCCGATGAAAAGCGACACACCTTATGTTCCTGTTCATCCTCAGGAAATCATTGAACAGGTCCACGAGGCATTTGAAACCGGCATCACCCTGGTACATTTGCATGCACGGGACGAGACAGGTTTGCCTGATTACCGTAAAAGCGTATATTCCAAAATCTTCGAGGGGATCCGAAAGCACTGCC
>DAIMEA010000506.1:0-3037 GCA_036725585.1 Prolixibacteraceae bacterium
CTGGAGCAAAGGATCGGAGATCAGGCCCGATTGTTTGATTTTCCACAACATGTCAAAATCGGAAGCATTTTCGTATACCGAATGAAGCAATTGCTGATAATACTCAGGCGGTTCACTGATGATATCATAGAGCGAATCGCTTCGCTTCGATTCTTTTAAAAGATCCGAAAAAGTGCTCTCACCGGTATAAGTGGCCCAAATGGCCTTGTTGTAACGAAGTCGTACCGGTTTAATTTTTTCGACATGCTTTTTCAGAAAATGAGAGAAAAGTCGCTCCGTTTGCTGCTCAGACGAACAGGAAAACAAAATCAAAACGGAGCAAAACCCGAAAAAAAGGCCCATTCGTTTCATGATGCATGCAGGTTAGGGATTTTTAAATAAACTTCATAGCATTCGCCAACCGGTCCGCTCCGGAAGAAATACTCGTCCTCAAAAATTAAATCAAGACGTTTCTTTGTATTTTCGAGGCCAAAGCCTCCGTATCCTTTTTTCGGAGACGACGGATTAGCAATACTGTTTCGGGAGCTAAAGATCAAAAAATCCTCGTCGAACGAAACCGATATATCGATTGTAGCTCCTCCGGTTTGATGCTGCGATCCGTGTTTGAAGGCATTTTCGACAAAGGTAAAGAGCAGTAGTGGGGGAAGCATGATGGTTTCGTCCCATTCTGTGGGAAAATTCAGATTTAAAACCAACCTTTCGTCGTGCCGGATCCGCTCCAGCTCGATATAATTCCGGATCAATCCCAGCTCTTCGACCAACGGATAATACTCCTGGTTACATTCATACAACATAGTGCGATATATTTCTGAAAGTTTCAGGATGTAATCCGATGTCCGCTCGCAGTTAATCTTCGACATAGAATAGAGGTTGTTGAGCGTGTTGAAGAGGAAATGCGGGTGCAGCTTTATTTTCATGAGTTGTATTTCGGCAAGCAGGCGTTTGTTTTCAATCATCAGCTTTTCCTGCTCCGAGCGAAACCAGTTCACAAAAAATGTTTTAATCGAAATGATAAAAAAGGGAAACCATAGCAGAATGAGGTTTTGTGGAATCAGCTTCCAGTTGAACCAGGGTACGGGCTCAAAGATGCGCGGGAAAAAAAGGCCGAAGAAGAATACGTGGTGAATAACCGGGATGAGCAGCGAACAGGAAACGGTCATCAGCAAAAAAATAAAAAAAAACAAACCTATTTTTCTTTTCCCGAAGAGAAACTTGTTCCCCACCCATTCCATTGTGTAGGTAAAAAATACCATTGCCGGTAGGGTCAAAACCATATTCAACAGGTAGAAATAAAAGGGCCAGCGGCCATTTAATCCCACCAATACCGACAAAATAACCATCACAGACAGCCACAAAATCAGGTGGAACAGAGACGGATGAGTAAGGACAGGATGAATAATCCGATCGGTTGATATGGATGAACGAATGCTTCTCATCGATGGATCTTCTTTCGTTGTGTTTGCTTTTAACTAGACTTCAAAAAACGGAAAATGTTACGGATTTGTGTCATAAATAGATCAACAACCGGGAAATACGCATCAACAACCACCAAAAAGGATCGACCTGCATTTCCGGTTGTTCGCGATACAGGGTATTTATCGCTTTCAGATGGTTGTTTGACCGGTCTTTTTGTTCCGTTGTCGAAGGAGAATCATTATTCGAAATCGTTAAAAGGATAAAGCTTAAAAGATGCCGTTTTGAAACCGGAAAAAGATGGAAACAACCGGATCAGCTATTTTTTCACAATCATAAAGAAACAGAGCGTACATTCGAATAAATTTTAAATTCGAAGACCATGAAAACTCTTGTTATCTTATTTGTTATGGCAATCGCCAGTCTGAATGCACGGGCCGTTCCGAATTTCGACGGCTCCAGCAACTCACCCCTGGGAACGTACAGGATTACCCCGATTGGGGAAAACCTATTTGAATTACGGTACGACAAAGCCCGGGAAATCTTTACGATTGAGGCCTGCCCCGAAAAACAGAATTGCTGTTATCTGATCAGGGGAAAAAACATCGAACTGATGTATGTATGCAATGAATTGGGTTTCGGCCTGAGAAAAATGTCAACGCGCTATCAAACAATGGATGTAGCCCGGTATCGGAATTCCGTCAGGACGGAATCGTTCCGTGACCAGTCGCGCTTATGCCGAGAGCGGAAAACAACCCGGGAAGCGCTCGGTCTGATTGCCTGTTTTTTCCCGAATACAATCCAACCGGGAGCATTCGACCTTGTCTTTCAGATGACTCCTACAAATGAAACACCGGCACTATCGATGCAGCGTTAACCATAACGGGAGCAATCGCGGTCAGAGGCTGTCCAAAAGACAGCCTTTGGTTTTTTCAAGTTTTTTGGAACAAAGGAGTCAAAAACCTGCAATCGGAAACGGGGAGCCCAAACGCCGAACCCGGATTTTCCCCTCCCCGTCACAATTCGTTTTTCAGTTCGATAATCCGGTCGTACGATTGCCGGATCCGTTCTTCGGTGATGCTTCCGTTTTCGACCAACCGGAGGATGATGGAAATTATTTCGGGAACGATATCGGGATGATACCCGGAAATATTGTTCGAGAACAGCAGTATGTCGCACCCGGCCTGGATGGATTTTTCGATGGCCGTTTCCAGTCCGTAATGGTCGGCTATGGCTTTCATTTCCATGGCATCGGAAATGATGATCCCATCGAAGCCCAGTTCGTCACGAAGAATTCCTGTGAGGATGGAATGCGACAGGGTGGCCGGGTAATCGGGATCGAGATTCTGGTTGAAAACATGGGCGCTCATTACCATCGGGCATACGCCGGCTGCGATCAGTTGCCGGTAGGGTTCCAGTTCGGTTTCGTTCCAGGTTTGAGTCACATCGGTCATACCCAGGTGGGAATCGGTTGTGGCGCTTCCATGACCCGGAAAATGTTTGCAACAGTTCAGGATTCCCCGTTCCCGGTGCTCTTCAATAAAAATGGATGCATGAAAAACGACCGAATCGGGATTGGCTGAAAAACTCCGTCCGTACGCGCCAATTGCGGGGCTCTCGGGAT
>DAIMEA010000507.1:0-3023 GCA_036725585.1 Prolixibacteraceae bacterium
TGGATTGGGTAAGCGGGGCCTATAGCGATTGGTATTTGCCGTCTCTTGATGAATTAAGTCTTCTTTGGCACAATCGATTCAACGTCAATAAAACGTTGACAATTATTTCCGGGGCATCATTGCTCCCTGTTGCTGCCTATTATTGGAGTAGTACGGAGGTCAATTCGGACTTCGCCTGGTATTTCGACTACGGCTTTGCCAACTTCAAAAGTAAGGCAAGCACCTATTATGTGCGTGCTGTTCGACGTTTTTGATGAAACAAAACCTAGGGCGGTTGAGTATGTAAGGCCTTGCACTACAATCATCTTCCTTGAAATTGCATCGGCGCAGGATGAACGTCTGTTTTCTTTTTTCGTTTAAAACTATTGAAAAACGTAAAATTACTGGTGAAAAGCGTATTTTACGTGCCGTTGTATTTGAATACTTGTTTTCAAAATGTTCCATTCAATATCCCTGACAATTATTGGTTTATGTACCAGAATATGAAAAAACTTACGGTAAATCCTGAGGCGAAGGCCTTGATTTTTGATATCGACGGAACCCTGGCCGATACCATGCCCACGCATTTCCGTGCTTTCCAAAAAGTACTGGGAAAATACGGGATCGATTTTACATGGGCTTTCTTTTTAAAATTTGCCGGTATACCGGTTGGCCCTCAAATGGTTATGTTTCAGGATATTTTCAAGCCCGAAAATTTTGATCCGGAGAAAGTGGCCGTCGAAAAGGAGGAGGAATATTTCCGGATGATCGAAAATACAAAACCTGTTCCGGTTGTTTTTGATTTGTTCCGGGATTATACCGGTCGAATGCCCATAGGTTGCGCCACAGGCGGCGACCGGCGAATTGCGATTCGTACGCTGGAGGTATTGGGTATTTTGGATCGGGTGGATGCCCTGGTTACCTGCAATGATGTTGAAAACGGAAAACCCGATCCCGAAACCTTCCTGAAATGCGCCCAACTCCTTGGGGTTGAACCCAAATTTTGCCAGGTTTTTGAAGATGGTACGCCCGGTATCGAGGGTGCGAGGGCAGCGGGAATGATGGTTACCGATGTGCGGGAGTTTTTTTGATCTTCCCTCGTTTCGCAAATCTTGTGGAATACGAAATCCTTTCAAAAGTTTGTACAAAAAAAAGAGGCGTTCGTGAAAACGCCTCTTACTTGGTTTTGTTTGTTTTATTGATTCAAAGTAACATTGGTTCGTTCTGCAATCGGGTACTGGTTCCGTTCGGCGGAATTGCGCGACACCAGGTCGGCCAGGAAACCCGCTAAAAATAATTGGGTGCCGATGATCATCGATGCAAGGGCGATGTAAAAATACGGATTATCGGTTACGAGCCTTAAATTAATTCCATGTTTTACGGCATAAATTTTTTCAATGCCCACCCATAGCGAGGCCAAAAATCCCAGCAGGAACATAAGGGATCCCAGTACGCCGAAAAGGTGCATGGGGCGTTTGCCAAAGCGGGAAATGAACATAACCGAAAGCAGGTCGAGGGGGCCGCGGATGAAGCGTTCCATGCCAAATTTCGTTACCCCGTATTTCCGTTCCTGGTGTTGGACCACTTTCTCGCCAATTTTTTTGAACCCGGCCCATTTGGCAAGCACCGGTATGAAACGATGCATGTCGCCATACACTTCAATGCTTTTTGTCACCTTTTTCCGGTAGGCTTTCAAGCCACAGTTCATGTCGTGCAGCTTGATGTGGGTCATTCGGCGCACGGTCCAGTTGTAAAATTTACTGGGCAGGTTTTTGGAGAAAAAGGGATCGTAGCGCTTTTTCTTCCAGCCCGAAACCAGGTCGTACCCTTCAACGCGGATCATGCGATAGAGCTCAGGAATCTCTTCGGGACTGTCCTGCAAATCGGCATCCATGGTGATAACCACCTCTCCCGATGCAGCTTGAAATCCGGTATGCAAAGCCGCTGCTTTCCCGTAATTTCGTTGAAAACTTATTCCCTTGATGCTTTGTTTCTTCCCCGATAATTCTTTGATGATGTCCCAGGATCGATCGCGGCTGCCATCGTCGATCAGGATGATTTCATACTGCAGCGACTGTTCCGACAATACGCGCTCAATCCAGTCAATCAATTCCGGGATCGACTCTTCTTCGTTGAAAAGGGGAATGACAATCGAAAGATCCATTCGTTTTGTATTAAGCTTCGTCGTCGATTTCGTTCATGGCTTTTTGGAAGCCTTCTTCACTTTTTCTTTTCATAAAGATGGAAGTGATGAGGGATATTAAAAGACCGAAAATCAATCCGTTCATTATTTGAGCTGCTGCCATGAACATGGGGGTCATAAATTTTTTCTGCATTTCGATCTGGCTCTCGATCATGTCGGGATCGAATCCCGAATCGAGCAATTTTTCTTCGGCCGTGGCTAGGGCCTGATCGATGATGCCCGGATCGATGAATTTAACCAGGATGTAGGTAAAAACGGCCAGAATGATGGATGCAAAGAACTGGGTCATTACGCCCAGCCCAAGGGCACGGCTGTAAGCGAAAGGGGTTTTTTCATCCGTGGCATTCCGAAAAGCTGCTGCAGCAGCAATGATGCCGGCAACACTGATGGCAATGTCGATCCAGGTACGGGCATTGCTTTCAAAGTTATCGGTTGCATAAAAAATGGATGTGGCGATCATTGAGCAAAGTCCAATGATGAAACCCCAGAACATCGCTTTGTTCCAAAAAATTTTCTTACTGTTTTCCATGATGATTCGGTATTGATTCGTTTTTGGCAAATATACTTTTTTTCGTGGGTTGTTCCGATATCTTTGCATCAATCTGTATGCTGTTCCCATTAAAAAGTTACAAGCTGCAGAGAAGATTTTTTTTGCGGTTATGCAAATTTTTCTACTTTTGCAGCCGGGTAAGTCCTGTGCGACCAGCTCCTGCTGAAACTCCCCAGGGTCGGAAGGCAGCAAGGATAGGCGGTCGTAGCGGTGCGCCGCAGTAAGCTTACCCACTTGCCGAATTAGCTCAGTTGGCCAGAGCACGTGATTTGTAATCTCGGGGTCGTCAGT
>DAIMEA010000508.1:0-3022 GCA_036725585.1 Prolixibacteraceae bacterium
TTGCATTGTTGAAAAACAGAAAAGGTCACACGGGTTAAATCTCATGTGGCCTTTTCTGTCAATTATTGTAGAATCTCAACCTCAACCTCAACCTTCTATTCCAGATAAGTATACCCATACAGGCCCGAACGGTAATTCGACAGGAATTCCTTTCCTTCCTGCGCGGTGATCTTTCCCTGCTTTACCGAACTGGTTACCCAGGTTTCGACGGTGCGGACCATTTTCTTGGGATTGTACTGGACGTAATCGAGTACTTCGGCCACGGTTTCCCCGTCGATTACCTGATCGACATGGTAGCCCTTTTCGTTCACCGAAACGTGTACGGCATTTGTGTCGCCAAACAGGTTGTGCAAATCGCCCAGAATTTCCTGGTAGGCTCCTACGAGAAAAACGCCAATGTAATACGATTCGGTCGATTTTAAGCGGTGCAGGGGCAGGTAGTACGATATGTTCTTTGTGGCAATAAAATTGTCGATTTTTCCATCCGAGTCGCATGTAATGTCCTGCAAAGTCGCATTGATCACGGGTTTTTCTTCCAGCCGGTGGAGGGGCATGATTGGGAAAATCTGGTCGATGGCCCAGGAGTCGGGCAGTGACTGAAACAGTGAGAAGTTGCAGAAATATTTATCGGCCAGCATTTTGGGTAGTTGTTTTAATTCGTACGGAGCATGTTTCATCTCAATGGTCATATTAAATACTTCACGGGCAATGCTCCAGAACAAACGTTCCACCATAGCCCGGGTTTTCAGGTCGACCAGGTTCAGGCTGAATCGATCGAGGGTTTCCTCGCGGATCTGTTGCGCGTCGTGCCAGTTTTCGAGCATCCTGCTTTGGTTTAGTTCTTCCCAGATGGAATACATTTCCTGAACCAATTCGTGATCGTCGGGCTGAACTTTGTCCTTCTCGTCGTCCCACTCGGGAAGAGTGGCTGTTTCGAGTACTTCAAAAACCAGCACCGAATGGTGCGCGGTGAGTGAGCGCCCCGATTCAGTAATGATGTTGGGGTGGGGGATTCCGTTCTTATCGCTAACATCGACAAACGTGCTCACCGAGTCGTTCACGTATTCCTGTACCGAGTAGTTCACACTGCTTTCGCTGTTCGACGAACGGGTACCGTCGTAATCCACTCCCAGCCCTCCGCCAATATCCACAAATTCGATTTTGAAGCCCAGTTTGTATAATTCGGCATAAAACTGGGAGGCTTCGCGGAGCGCATTTTTGATGCGACGGATTTTGGTGATCTGGCTTCCGATGTGAAAATGGATAAAGCGGAAGCAATCTTCCAGTTTGTTCTTCTGGAGGAAGTCGACTGCTTCGAGCAGTTCGCTCGACGAGAGACCAAATTTGCTGACATCGCCTCCCGAACTTTCCCATTTTCCGGCTCCAGAGCTGGCCAGTTTGATTCGGATACCTATGTTGGGACGGATTTTCAAGCGTTTAGCAATGGAGGCGATTAGTTTTAGTTCGTTCAGCTTTTCGACGACAATGAAAATCCGTTTGCCCATTTTTTGCGCCAACAGGGCCAGTTCAATGTAGTCTTCGTCTTTGTAACCGTTGCATACAATCAGCGATTCGGGATCGGTATTAATGGCAATAATGGCATGCAATTCGGGTTTTGACCCGGCTTCGAGCCCGATGTTGTATTTTTGTCCATGACTTACAATCTCTTCAACCACGGGCCGCATCTGGTTCACCTTAATCGGGTAAATGATGTAGTTCTGGGCTTTGTATTCATACTCTTTCGCGGCTGCCTGGAAACACTGGGATATTGTGTCGATCTGGTTGTCGAGAATGTCGGGGAAACGAACCAGCATGGGGCAGGAAACATCGCGAAGCGACAACTCGTCGATCAATTCTTTCAGGTCGACTGCAGCCGCACCTTTTTTGGGGGTTACAATCACATGGCCTTCGGCGTTGATCGAAAAATAATCAACCCCCCAGCCGTTAATGTTGTATAATTCAGCAGAATCTTCAATGCGCCATTTTCTCATTTCATAAACATACTTAACGATGAATACCTTTTTTCAAAAAGCAAGTACGAAAATAGCAATCAAATTGATTCGCAGGGTGTTTTTTTGTATCGAAACGCATTTTTTTCGGAATAGGAGCGGAAACACAACTTCCCGACATCATTTGAAAGCAATTTATATAGAAACCGACTTATCCCTGTTGAAACGAAAAACGGTCCTGCGAATTCAAATCGCAGAACCGTTTGTAAAAAAGAATAATCCTGTAAATGGCTGTTTAAGCCGATCGGGGATGAAAAATCAGAAGAGGCTGAAGACGACTGTTACACCGGCCATAACAACCGACACCATCGTCATCAGTTTAATAAGGATGTTGAGCGAGGGACCTGAGGTGTCTTTAAAGGGGTCGCCCACAGTGTCGCCTACAACAGCTGCCTTATGGGGTGCGCTTCCTTTTCCGCCCAGGTTTCCTTTTTCGATGTATTTTTTGGCATTATCCCAGGCCCCTCCGGCATTGTTCAACATTACGGCAAGGGTAAAGCCCGTGGTAAGGCCGCCAACCAGCAAGCCTACCACTCCGGCAACGCCCAGAATGATGCCCACTACAACAGGTACGGCAATAGCCAGCAAAGAGGGCACCAACATTTCGCGTTGGGCTCCTTTGGTAGAAATGGCTACACACTTCGCATACTCGGGTTTTGCGGTACCTTTGAGGATTCCCGGGATTTCGCGAAACTGCCGACGCACTTCATCCACCATGGCACCTGCAGCACGGCCTACGGCTTTCATGGTCATGGCACAGAACACAAAGGCCATCATGGCGCCCAAAAACAAACCGGCGAGCAGCATGGGATTGAAAAGCGATAAATCGTAAAACGAAGAAAAGTCGAGCAGGGAAGCCTGGGTAATCACTACCTGCCGGGATCCTTCTACGGCTGGAGTCGATGCATCGAGAACAAACTGAATGCCGTTCTGGACCTGATCGATCCCGTCGGCTAACTGGTGTTTGAGCCAGATTTTTATTTCTTCCATATAGGCTGCTAACAAGGCCATTG
>DAIMEA010000509.1:0-2999 GCA_036725585.1 Prolixibacteraceae bacterium
CAATCTCCCCGAATACAGCAGCGCCTTGTTTGAGCGTTTACGAGGCGAAGCAATCCCCCCGAATACAACAGCGCCTTGTTTGAGCGTTTACGAGGCGAAGCAATCCCCCCGAATACAGCAGCGCCTTGTTTGAGCGTTTACGAGGCGAAGCAACCCCCCGAATACAGCAGCGCCTTGTTTGAGGGCAGGAGGGCGAATAAATCCCCTACATCTTCGAATCCAGCCCTTTGCCGGTTTCTATGTGTTCAAAGTTGGGCAGGTAGGTCTTTAAGATGCTGACGATGGATGCTTTGGTCACTTCGTTCGATTCAAACAAGTTATGGAGTTGATCGAAAATCGCATCAATTTCGTCAATGCTGCGCTTGGTGGAGTTCTTCACCACACCCAGGTTAATGAAGGAATCGTTGTCGAGTACCTCATTCTCGGTGTAAAACTCTTCATAGCTTTTTTCACCGGAGGTATCGGAACCGAAAAAATAAACAGGCCATGTTCCGGCAGTCTCCCCATTGCCCCGTCGCCCTGTCGCCCCATCGTTCAGTCGTTCAGTCGTGCAGTCGTTCAGTCGTTCAGTCGCTTTCATCCTTGCCTCTTCCTCGCTTTTACAAATATCCGGCTCCATCCCCAAATAGTGCAGCAGGTCGATGGCTATTTGGTCAAAGGGGATCATATCCCGGTCTTCATCCAGTTTGGGGAAGAAAATATCGCCCGATTCGCCCATGATGGAGGCCATAAGGCACAGTTCACCCGATTCCTGGGGTGAAACAAAAAAGCGGCGGATGCCCAGCGGGCACGACCAGGGCTGGTTTTTGTTCAGGCGTTCGATAAAGCCCAGGGGCAGACTTCCGTTCGAAAAGGCCACGTTGGCAAAGCGCGCTGTTTTGATGGGAAGCTTATCGGAGTAGGCCATGATGGTCTCTTCCATCAGCTTTTTGCTGGCACCCATAATATTTACCGGGTTGGCCGCCTTGTCGGTACTCACGCAGAAAAAATGTTCCGGTGGATATTCCAGGAGCAAATCCAATAACTTGCGGGCACGCAGTACATTATTTTCGATCATGGCTTCAATAGAGAAAATGTCCTTTTCGCTGCGCACGTGTTTATGGGCGGCAAAATTGGCCACGATCTCAAAGGGGCCGTGTTTTTTGAAAATCTTTTCAAACACCCGGTCGCCAAAATTAACCGGGTAGGGGATGAACTCTTCCGGAATGTTGTAGCCTTCGGAGCTGCGCAAATCACGCACCAGTTCAGTTAAACCATTTTCATTGATGTCAACAACAACAAGTTTAGCGATATTGAATTTTAAAATGGCTTTAATGTATGACGAGCCTATGGTGCCGGCACCGCCGATCACCAATACTTTTTTGCCGTTGATGCGCTTGCTTAATTCTGTATGGTATTTTTCAAAATCGGCTTTCAACAGGCTTTCCTGTCGTTTGGTGACGAAGGTTTTGATGAAGTGATCGAGGTTGATGTTGGTTTGCATAATGAATCTTTTAGGCCCCCAAACCCCCATAGGGGTTTAAATGGGCTGCATTATTGTTACTGTGTTCCTATGTTTGGTGTCATTCTGACGACGAAGGAGGAAGAATCTGTTGTTTATTTAGTCGTTTTTTTTATAAGATTCTTCACTCTTCTTTGTTACGTTCAGAATGACAAGTATTTATAGGATTGTCATTCTGGGCGGAGTTCTGCGAAACGAAGAATCTTTTGAATAATATTTATTACAAAGTCATAAGATCCGTAGCAAGCACAGGATGACACTTTCTTAAGGTATGCATTCAGGATGACACCTTTGATTGTTCTGTAATACTATTGAAACGATTCCAGCGTTCTTTTCATTCCTTCTTCGGCACTGACGGGCATTTTCTCAATTCCCAGTGCCTTTTTAAGTTTATTATTTGATGCCACATACGATTCAGTTAGTTTTTTCAGTCGCTCAGGATTCAGGGGCAAATGGAGTTTCCCTCCAACCTTTGCACCGACATGAATCAGATTTTTGCTGATTTTCCACATCCGGGCACTCTTCTTTTTCGATGATGCAATCAGTTCAATGAGTCGGTTTGTAGCGATGGGGTTGTCATCAGCCATGTTGTAAATACCTGGTTCGATGTCCTTTTCAATAAGCTGCTGAACAACATAAGCCAGGTTGTCGATGGAGGTAAACGAACGTTTGTTTTCATAAGCGCCCAGGGGCCAGGGTATACCCTTAGAAACAAGTTTGTACAATAGGTTCAGGTTTCCTTTGTTCCCGGGGCCATGAATCATTGCCGGACGCAAAATATATAACTTCTTGTCTCTGTCTCCCCGTCTCTCAATTTCTCCTTCACACTCTCGTATTGCCTTGTCATCGTGCCGTCGTGTAGTTGTGTAGTCCCTTAGTCGTGTAGTCAAATACTTTTCCGCTTCCAGCTTCGACCTCCCATAAGGCGTACCCGGAGAAGGCTCAATATCTTCAGTCAGTTTATCTCCTTTTACCGAATCGGCAACTGCTTTTACCGAACTGAAATAGATGAATTTTGTGGCATTCGATGACAAAAAGTATTCGAATATTTTTTGGGTAAGGCCTAAGTTGATATCAAAATATACTTGTTCTTCGCTGGTGTTTTTGGTGTCATGGGCTTTTCCGGCAAGGTGGATGATCGTATCAATAGTATCCCAACTTATATCTTCCAACTGATCCCATGTGAAAAAAGAAGAGTAACTATGCCCGGTTATTTCATTAATATCCAAGGCAGTTAATTGGTTTTTCCCCGTTGTATGTAAAAACTTTGACAAGTTAGAACCAACAAAGCCAAAAGCGCCGGTGATTAGGATGTTCATGAGTTATTGGAATAATATTTCTATCTTCTATATGTTGCTGGCCAGACTTTACGACGACACGACTGTATGATTGCACGAATTACACGAAGTTTAGTCCACGAAACAAAGTTCAGCGATAGCTAATTGCACTAATTTTCACTAAGTTTTATCCACGAATTACACGAGTTACACGAATTTTG
>DAIMEA010000510.1:0-2927 GCA_036725585.1 Prolixibacteraceae bacterium
CTATTTATTAGCGATTCGTTGTTTTGGCAATTCCTAACGGGAAAAAATGCAATTTATAAAAAACCGGCCACTAAAGTACCACATAAATGGAAATCTTCGATGCCGAAAAAATAACTGTCTCCAATATTTGGATAAGTGTTGGCAAGCTGTTATAAAATGCCACTTCGCCCGTTAGAAGAATGCTTTTTTCGAAAACGGCCACCCTATCGGGCAAAGAGCACTCCGATGTACATCCGGGGGCCTGAGGCCAGAAAATCGGAATAAGCGCTTCCGGGATAGATAATATAATCGAACTTCAATGCCAGGTTAATGTGGTCGGTTAAGCGGTATTCGAGGCTGAGTTCGGGAACAAGCAGGAAGGTGGAAAATACCCGGTAAAGAGCCGGGTCGGCTTCCTGGTCGGTGAAATTTCCCCCCAGCAGGAACAAATCATGGACGCTTCCGCCCCCAAAAGCCAGTCCGGCAACGGGAATCAGCCGTGTATCGGTAAATTGGTATTCGGCCAGTAAACCACCCCATCCCAGCCGGTACTGACCTTCGTTCGACGGATAATTGTGGCTCGAAACATAACCTTCGGTCCCCAAACGAAAATGATCGCCCAGGCGGAAAACCAGCTTTCCCCCGATTCCCGTGACCAATCCGTTTACAGGATTGCCCGTAGCTTTGTTCACCTGGTATCCGGTGTGCAACATCATTCCCCCTTTAAAGAGTTCCCTTTTGGGCTGTGACCACGAAAGAAGGCTGGAAAACAGCAATATTCCAAAAATTATTTTTCGCATATTTATTCGTTTCGTAACAGTTCACTAATATGTTCTTTCTTCAGTTGGGTACTGGAAAGAGCTACAATCCAAAGCAGTCCGTTCAAAAGGATCCCGGCGGTCAGCGCCAAAATGAAACCCGGCTGAATGCTTTCCAGCGAAGTGTGCAAAGAGGGCAAAACGGCTATCAGCGAGGTGACAAAGCCAATGGCAATTCCCGCTGTGAGCAAGAGTGCAAACTCGGCAACCAGGATTGTGAGCAGGCTTAGCGAAGGATAACCCAACGATTGAAGCAGGGCGATTTCGGCTTTTCGTTCGAGCATACTCCGTTGTACAATCACCGCCAGGCCAACCGTTCCGATGAGCAAACCCAGTGCGCCCAGAACAAGGAAAATAGACAGGTAGGTATTTTCAATGGTCTTAAACTCTGCCAGGCGTTCGGCAGTGCCTTCCACAATCATCCCCCGATCACGGAAAACAAACTGAAGCTCTTGTGCAATCGCCTCCCGGTTTTCGGTGCGGCCGTCGATTAGAAGTACGTTGCTTCCACTGGTGGAAGGAAAATTCTCCAGAAAATTCTTTTCCCCGATGAGCACATTCCCCTGAAAAACCGAAGCAGCCAGTCCGGCCACCAAACGCATCCGAAGGCGCTCCCCGTTTTCATTGGTCAGGGTGAGCGTATCGCCTACTTTTTTTCCGAAGCCCCACTGGATCACTGTTTGATCGGCAATGGCAGGAAGTACATCCTGCTTCTCATTTAAAACCGACCAGAAATCGGCGCTATCCAGACCATCAACCCGTGTCTGGACCGAAAAGCGCCCTTTCAGCAAGGCAGGGTCCACGCCAAGGATACGGGGAGTGGAAATCCGGTTCAGGTTCAGGCAACTGGCATCGTCGCCCGGTGCAACGTGCATGGGCACTGTACGAAAATCTTCCTGAAAACCCTGTTCGTTCCGATAAGCAGGTTCATTGAGGTTATGCAGGATCGGAAGTGTCGATTCGGCCCAGAACAGAAAACCGCCCGTTCCGCTGCTCTTTTCCAGGGCATCCTGAAATAAATCCTTCCGGTTCAGCCCGGTGCTGATAACCAGAAAGGTTCCGATGGCCAACAGGGTCACCACCGTCAGGCTCCGGATCCGGTTCATGCCCATATTTCGGAAGATCATACGCCCAAGCGTTAATTTCTCAGCACGAAAGCGGGATTCGCGGTTCAAAAGAAGAAAAAACAGGAACAAAAAGGAAAGCAACAAAATCCCCCCGGCAGCAAAAAACACCCCGGAGTTCAGGTTTCCGCTACCGTTTCGTGCATCCCAAAGGATCGGCGCCAAAGCGGAAGTAAAAAGCAAAAGGGTCAGGAGGGTCGTGCCCCTTTTCTGCCGGGGCGACAAAGGCTCCTGTATGTTGCGCTGCAGCGACGACGCTTCCCGTTTCAGTTTCGATCGCAAGGTGAAAAACAAGGTTAGTCCCCCAACGAGCATACCCATCGCAGCACCAATGATCAGTGTGCTCATCCGGACATAGGAAACCAGTACTTCCGTGCGGACAACATCGTTCCACACCTTACCCAGACCCCAAAATACCAGTCGATTATATCCAACGGCCAAAAAGGTTCCCAAGAGGGTTCCCGCCAGGGCAATGCCCATCCCTTCCCGGAAAAATACCGACAGGATCATTCTCCGGGGAAAACCCAGCGACGAAAGTGTCCCGATTTCGCTGGTCCGTTTTTCGAGATTAAGACGGAACAACAGGGCCGTCAGGATAATGCCCGAAGCCAGGATGAAAAAACTAAGACCCAGGAACAACGAACGGAAATCGGTGCCGTTCCGGGCTGCTTCCAGCCCTTCTTCTTTCACAGCCCGGAGTTGAAGGTCGAGCGTAAAGGGATCAAGTTCTTCCCGGACAGCCGCTGCCAAATCTTCCCCGGTCAGGTTCAAGCGGTCGAAGCGAACCGCCGTCAGTGAACCGTACCGGTTCGACCATAATTTCTGTGCCGTTTCGAGCGACACAAAAGCCTTGGGCAATCCCCGGTAGTTATACCAGTACGCTTCGTCCTTGTCCCTGATTTTTTTTAGGTCGACGGGCACACCGGTTTGCCAGTCGCGGCAGTTTTCGGCATCGGAAAGACCCGGGATCATGGGCATGAGCGAACGGTCTGAATAATAGCCTTCC
>DAIMEA010000511.1:0-2925 GCA_036725585.1 Prolixibacteraceae bacterium
TTCGCCCCATTGGGTTTTTTTATGAAAGTTAATGCCCACATCCAAACGATGGTAGGGTTTCATGCGAAAACTATTCTTTTCTCCATATACTTCGGCAAGCTCCAGTCGCCCGCTACTGTTCAGGATGAAGTGGCGGGCCGTGGCCAGGGTAAATGCATTGCCGGTGGCAAACACCCAGGTGGCCGAAAAATCGATGTTCTCCTTGATCTTCCGGTTATAAACGATGCTTATATCGTGGCGTCGGTCGTATCGGAAAGGGTAGGTTCTGCCGGAGTTGATGTTTTCGAACTGCCGGTTCGTCCAGGCCAGCGTGTACCCGATCCATCCCGTGTTCTTTCCATGCATCTTCCTGAAAAACAATTCCACTCCATACGATTCGCCTTTCCCATCCTTTTCCACAACCTGTTGCCAGTTGGTGGCCGTGTATAGGTTGGAATAACCTTCCTTAAAGGCAATCAGGTGGGACATGGTTTTATAATAGGGTTCAATGCTCCAGCGGTATTCGCCCAGCGGATCTTCCCGCTCAAAGGCCAGTCCGTATTGTACCGACCGCGAAGGAGGAAGGGTATCGGCAGCCGGCACCCAGTAGTCGGCCGGGAAGCCCATGCCCTCGCCCGTCATCAGATGCACAAACTGGTTCATTTGGGTATAGCCGGCTTTCAGGCTGTACCCGCTGCCCAGTTGCAGCGCTACCATGGCTCGGGGCTCAAAATAGGTAAAGATTTTCTGGTTGACAGCATAAACGGAATACCTGCCCCCGATGTTCACATCGAGCGATTTGCCCAGTTGCAGGATGTTCTCGAGGTAGGCAAACCCTTCGAAAGCATGTAGAGGGTCGAAACCATAAACACTTTCTTTTTGAACCCCGCCCGTTTCGAGTTCAATTTGGGTATGAACCGGAAGAAAATAATGATACGTTCCACCGGCCCCATATCGAAGTTCGTATCCCGGGACCAGGTACTGGTTAAGATCAGTCTTCAACGTAACGTCTTGAATCTTTGATTGAAAGGAGTAATGGTTATGGAAATAGTCATTCCCCTGGATAGAATCGGTTTTGTTTCGGTCGTCAATCCTGTACTGATACTGTGTGTACGAGGCTGTAAAATTGGCAAAAAGCCTTGGGCTGAACACATGGTTCCATCGCACGGCGCCGGCCAGGTTGCCCCAGCGGGTGGTGTGTTTCAAGGAGGTGGCCACATCGTCTTCGTCGTAGCCCATGGTCAGTTCGTCCTGCCCCATGTAAAAACTGGCATACAGCCGGTCGGCTTTCGAAAACCTGTGGTTAAACTTCCCATTCACATCATAGAAGGAATATCCCATCCAGCCGCCGCTCTGGAAAAATCTGGAAAGGGGCATGAGGAGCAAATCGTACATAAAGCGCCTGGCTGATAGTAAAAAGGACGAAGTGTCTTTTTTCACGGGTCCTTCGATCGAGAGCTTGGTCGTGACCATACCGAATG
This sequence comes from Prolixibacteraceae bacterium, assembly GCA_036725585.1. Taxonomy (GTDB): domain Bacteria; phylum Bacteroidota; class Bacteroidia; order Bacteroidales; family Prolixibacteraceae; genus DAIMEA01. Next base: position 1,461 of record DAIMEA010000511.1, read on the forward strand.
TTCCGTTGATCTCCCGCTTTTTCATGTTCCCGTCGCGCATCCGAACATCAATAACCGACGAAAGCCTTGCCCCGTAGCGTGCCGGGAAACTGCCTTTGACCAGTTTCACATCGCTCAGGATATCGGCATTGAAAATAGAGACAAAACCGCCCAGGTGGTTCACGTAATACAGCGGCACATCGTCGATCATGACCAGGTTCTGGTCGGGGCTGCCACCCCGAACATACAACCCGCTCGTCGCTTCACCGCCCGATTTGAAGCCCGGTAGCAACTGGATGCTTTTCATCAGGTCGGCCTCGCCGCCCAGGGCAGGCAGTTGTTTGATCTCGCGAACAGGCATCATCGTGGTGTTCATTTCCGAACGGCTGCCTTGCATGGCCGAACGGGTAACCAGCACCTCATTAATCACCCTGCCCGGAACCAGTTTTATTTCTATCAATTGATCGGATTCAGGATAAAATTCCAGATTTACTGCTTCATACCCCACAAAAGAAAACCGGATTCCGGTAACTATCTCCGGTTTAAGGGAAAGGCTAAAAAAACCATATGCGTTGGTTGAAGTCCCTTTTTGGGTACGTGTGTTGAATACCGTAGCGCCAATAAGCCGTTCGCCCGTTTGAGAATCGGAGATATAGCCGCTAAGTGTAACCTGTCCTTCGAGTTGAAGGACACACAAAATCAACACAAATGCAAAAAAAGTATGCCTAAGCGTCGGGTGTTTTGCATTTATATTTTTCATTCGTGCTGTTCAGAATAAGTATACATCGAATCGACCGTTTCGGAATAACCGGCAAAAATGCCGTACCCGTTTTCGATGTTGGAATAAAGGCCAACCGGGTTGGATGAGTTCAGTATGTTGCTAAAAGAATTCACCTCGTACCGATATAAACTCTTTTTGTACCTGTAGTAGTTTTCACTTACCGACCGGAGGATGATGTAAACGTAATCGACATTATCGTTGTAAGCAAAATGGATATTTAACGAACACGTATCTCCATTGAAAAGGGCATCGGAAAAAGCCATATCGTCTGTATATATTCCCTCTGTATATCCTTCGTTTTTGAGAACGATATCGTTACTTCTTGTTCCCCCTGAGAAGATCCCATTACTTTCTTTCCTGACGATTGCCCCAATTTTTGCTTTTACTTCATAAAAATCATTTCTGTATGGATCATCATTGAAAACCACGTCAATGGATGAAAAGTAATCGCCCCAGTCATTAACTATGTCTCTGGCTACAAAATTCTCCAGTTTGAAAGAGACAGGTGAGGGGAAAGCATCTCCCGACAGCGCTTCTTCAAAATCGGTGTGGGAAACCCTTAGCGTATAATTTTTGCCGGGGAAAGCTATTTGCTTAGATTTATACCAATGATCTTCACCAAATGTTAATGTATCAGGAATCGTATCGGTAAATAAGACCACGGTTGCACCTACTAAAAACGAATTGATGTTTTCGGTGATCTGG
>DAIMEA010000512.1:0-2922 GCA_036725585.1 Prolixibacteraceae bacterium
ACGAGGAACACCGCATGAAAACCATCGATACCGAATGGGAGAATATTTCCGAAAATATGATCCAGAACATCCAGGAGGGGCTGAACAAATCGTTTGAACACGAAATAAATGGCGAAATGTATTTTGTAGCCATGGCGCCCATTACCCTCAGCCAAAGTTCCACCCCCTGGTCGCTGGTATTGCAGTTGCCCCAAAAAGCCGTGCTGGCTACCGTGAACGAAACCATCATCCTGTCGCTGTTCATCGGACTGGCTGGTCTGATCCTCCTGGGCCTGATTGTTTATCGCCTCACCCTTCGCCTGGAAAAACCGCTGATGCAATGCATCGATTTTGCCGGAGAAATCGGTCAGGGAAAATTGACAAAGAACATTCACGTAAAAAGCAGCGACGAAATCGGCTTGCTTGCCAATTCCTTAAACCAGATGGCCGATCATCTGAAAAACATGGTTTCGTATATTGCCGACGGCGCCTTGCTCTTGTCGAAAACAGCCCATAACCTGACCCAACGTTCCAACGAGATGATTACCATCGCCGATCAACAGGAAAAAGCCAGTGCCAGCGCAGAAAGAGCGATCGGTGAATTGTCGGAATACCTGAACGAAAACACATCCAACACATTGTCGGCAAAGGAACTATCGACTCAAACCACGAATAAGGTATCGCAAAGTACCGAGAAGTTTACCCAATCGGTCCAATCGATGCAGCAGATTTCGGAAAAAATCAAAGTCATCAACGATATTGCCTTCCAAACCAACATTTTGGCCCTGAATGCCGCAGTAGAAGCAGCCCGTGCCGGCGATGCCGGGAGAGGTTTTTCTGTTGTGGCAGGCGAGGTACGGAAACTGGCCGACCGAAGCAAAGAATCGGCCCGGGAAATTGTGTTGCTCGCCAACGAAACCCAGATTCGAAGCGAAGAGGCCGGTAGCATGCTCCACGAAACCTTCTCTCATGTTGGGGAATATTCCAATATCGTATCCGAAATACACAAACACACCCTGTTCCAACACGAAAGCGTGGAAAGCATTGTCGCCATTATTTCGCAATTGAAAGAAACCTCGCAAAACAACACACAACATGCCATCGATATCGATCAGTATGCGTCAGAGCTTTCCAGCCAATCGGAAAAACTGAACCGGCTGACGGCCTCTTTTAAAACCAAAGGATAAAGCTAACCCGTTTTTTTCCCTGTATTGTTTTTCGTTTTCAAATAGCTGGTTTATTTTTGTCCTTTCGATTTTGATGCATGGAAAACCTGTTTTTTTATAGTATTCTTTTCATCCTTGTCGCAGATTTTCTGTTCGAACGGATCCTCGATTATCTGAACCACACGCATTGGAGCAACGTTTTGCCCGAAGCGCTGAAAGGAATTTACGACGAGGAGACCTACCGGCATTCCCAGGAATACAAAAGAGTGAACTATCGGTTCGAAGCAATTACATCGGGCTTTTCGTTTTTGCTCATCCTATGCATGCTTTTGTGGGAAGGTTTTGCCTGGGTGAACAATCTATCCCTGGCTGTATCGGATCATGTGATTCTTTCGGCGCTGATTTTTTTCGGCATTCTCGGACTGGCCTCCGATCTTCTGACTACCCCCTTCGCGCTTTACGACACCTTTGTGATTGAAGAACGTTTCGGTTTTAACAAAACAACGGTAAAAACATTTATCGCCGACAAGCTGAAGGGCTGGTTGCTGGCTGCCCTTTTGGGTGGAGGCCTGCTGTCGCTGGTTATTTTTTTCTGGCTTCGTACCGGAAACCACTTCTGGCTTTGGGCATGGGGTTTTCTGTTCCTCGTTTCGTTATTTATGGCCCTGTTTTATTCGAATCTGATTGTTCCACTTTTCAACAAACAAAGCCCGCTCAACGAAGGCGAATTGAAGGATGCCATTATGCATTTTGCCAACCAGGCCGGTTTCAAATTAAAAAACATCTACATTATCGACGGCTCAAAACGTTCGACCAAAGCCAACGCCTATTTTACCGGATTGGGTCCCAAAAAGCGGATCGTTTTGTACGACACCCTGATCCACGACCTGACCAACGATGAAATCGTGGCGGTACTGGCACACGAAATCGGGCATTATAAAAAAAGACACACTCTTTGGGGATTACTGTCCGGCTTTTTTCAGACCGGCATAATGCTGTACCTTTTTTCTCTTTTGGTTTCCAGTCCGGCCCTTTCCAAAGCTTTGGGCGTCGACGAACCCAGTTTCCCCATCGGGCTGGTCGCTTTTGGCATTTTGTATTCGCCTGTTTCTTTTATCATCGGAACAGGGATGAACCTGTTTTCGCGCAAGCATGAATACGAAGCCGATGCGTTTGCTGCCCGTTACGGATGGTCGGAGGCTCTGGCTTCGGCACTGAAAAAATTATCGGTGAAAAACCTCAGCAACCTGACCCCGCACCCGCTGTATGTATTTTTTCACTATTCCCACCCTACCCTTTTACAACGGCTAAAAAGGCTGGAATCAAATTAGTACCATTTTGATTTTTCTTTTTCATGGCGTAAATTTGGTCATTACCGCCCAAAAGGCACCATGAGAAGATACCTGTTCATCGCAATGCTGTTGTCTTTTTCGTCCATTTTAGACGGGGAAGAACCTTCTGAATCGGTTAAGCCCTTTCGGTTTTCAGGACAAAGTAAGGTATACGGCCAATATTCGAACCGGGAAGGTTATGGGCAATTGGCCCCGGCTAATTATTTCCGATGGAGCGTGAGCAGCAATGTTTCCCTATACGAAATCCCCTTCCAGATTCATTTTTTGCTTTCAACCGAACAACAGGAGTTTCAACAATCCCTGAACACCTTTACCTTCCGGTTCGATTATGCGACATTCATTAAGTCGGAGGCATCGAAAAGAATCCCTTTTCTGACAAGCTTTAAAACCCTTGAACTGGGAACAACCCGGCCCCAATATACTCA
>DAIMEA010000513.1:0-2918 GCA_036725585.1 Prolixibacteraceae bacterium
CACCGTAACGTTCCCCAATCCGGTATTATCGGACGTATAGGGCCGGATAACCTTCATGGTGCGCCCGTCGTAGCGGTTCAATCCATCGGCCGTACCAATCCAGATAAAACCGAGATCGTCCTGGTAAAAACAACGCACCCAGCTGTTCGAAAGACCTTCCGGAACCGATAATCCCTTAAAAAAAAACGGATCGCTTACAGAAAAAGCGTTCAGAAAAGAAAACAAAAAAACCAGGATAATGCCTCTTTTTATCATGATACAGAAATTGCTTCAAATTAACCATTTTTATAAAATAATTGGGCACAACAGGTCGCATTTTTTCCGGGAAAAATTCATTTTTGAAACGAACACGTTTGTAGAATCCCGATTTATCGGGAAATACGGATGGATCCCGATCAGATGGCGTACCCCGATTGGGCCGATGCCGGAAAATCCCTCGAAGAATAATTACACCGGAAGCATTTCTGCCTCAAAAACCGAATAGAAACACGAGCGAACGATTTGTTTCACGTTTTCAAAATCGAGAATTTGGCCCAGCTCCTTTTGCAACGAGGTGACTCCCCGGTCGATAAAGCCACAGGGATTGATGTGTTGAAAATACGTCAGGTTGGTATTGACATTTAAAGCAAAGCCATGCATGGTAACAAAGCGGGAGCTTTTCACACCGATGGCACAAATTTTCCGGGCCGATGCCGTTCCGGTTTCGAGCCAGACTCCGGTAGCTTTTTCGTCGCGCATCCCGGTGAGTCCGAAATGTGCAATAGTCTGAATAATGGTTTCTTCCAACAAAAAAATATACTTTCGCAGGCCCAGACCAAAATTCTCGAGATCAATGATCGGGTAGCCCACAATTTGTCCCGGCCCATGGTACGTAATATCCCCACCCCGGTCGGTATGGAAAAAAGCAGCATCGGCAGCCTGTAGTTGAATATAATTCAGCAACAGATTGTGTTCATCGCCACTTTTTCCCAGGGTGTATACATGGGGGTGTTCCACAAAAAGCAGGTAATTTTCACTCTCCTGTACGGGATTGGACTTTTTCATCATTTTTTGCCCCACCACACGCTGCATTCTATTTTCCTGGTATTCCCATGCTTTTTTGTACTCGCAAACACCCAGGTCTTCAAAAATTATTTTCCGGTTCATTCTATTTCTTTCATTTCAAAAAGGTTGGTCGAATGATATGATTGCTATCGTTTGGAGCAGTTTTCCCACTATCCGCGTCGGGGCGAGAGCACCGGTCACAATCACACATGTCGTTCGGCGTGATAACTGGATCGAACAAGCGGGGCGCTTTCCACAAAGCGGAAGCCTTTAGCAAGACCCATCCGGCGGTAGTCGTCGAACACATCGGGATGAACGTACTCGCTCACCGGCATGTGCATTCTTGTAGGCTGCAGGTATTGTCCGATTGTGAATACCGAGCACCCGGTTTCGAGCAAATCGTCCATCGTTTGTAGAATTTCATCCCGGGTTTCGCCCAGGCCCACCATGATGCCGCTTTTTGTTCGTACCCCCGAATGGGAAATAAGCCGAAGCACCTCCAGGCTGGTTTCGTATCGGGCGCGGCTTCTCACCCGGGGGGTTAAACGCCGAACCGTTTCAAGGTTATGGGAAATTATTTCTGGCGCTGCATCGCTCACCCGGGAAATCAGTCCGGGCTGGCCGTCGAAATCGGGAATAAGCGCTTCGATGGTCGTTCCGGGATTGACCTTTTTCATTTCCCTCAGGGTGTTGGCCCAATGTCCGGCCCCTTTGTCGGGCAAATCGTCCCGATCGACCGAGGTGATCACCACATGTTTCAATCCCATCAGGCGGATCGACTCAGCCACACGGGCGGGTTCGCCGGGATCGGGCGGCAGCGGTTTTCCCGTTTGTGTGGCACAGAATTGGCAACTGCGCGTACAAATATTGCCCAGAATCATCAGGGTTGCTGTTCCGGCCGTCCAACATTCACCCATATTGGGGCATTTCCCGCTGGTACAGATGGTATGCAGATGGTTACGTTCCACAATGCCTTTCACCTGTGTATAGTTTGTTCCTTTCGGAAGTTTGATCTTTAGCCAGTCGGGCTTACGTGTTGGTCCGCTCATGCTCTTTTTCGGTTTTATGCATCAAAAATAGAAATTTTGACGGAGTATTTATTTTCCGATTTTCTGACAAAATCTCTTTCCCCTTAACACGCTTTTTCTATTTTTGTTTTCCTGCAAGCTTTTACACAATTAATTTTGATTTTTGGAACAATGAAGGAAACATACCTGTTGATGGCTTTCCTGCTGGCACCCATGGTTTCGCTGTTTGCCTGCACCAATTTTCTGATCACCCGGGGCGCTTCGGCCGATGGTTCTTGCATGATAACCTATGCCGCCGATTCACATACCCTTTATGGAGAACTCTACTACACACCGGCTGCCGAACACGGAGAAGGGACATTTCGGGAAGTATATGAATGGGATACAGGGAAATACCTGGGAAAAATTGAACAGGTCCCACACACCTACAGTGTTGTAGGAAACATGAACGAACACCAGGTAGCCATTGGCGAAACAACCTTTGGCGGACGGAAGGAACTGGGCAGCCAGAACAATGCACTCATCGATTACGGGAGTTTGATGTACATTGCCCTCGAACGATCGAAAACTGCGCGGGAAGCCATTGAGACCATGACGGATTTGGTAGAAAAATATGGATATTTCAGCTCCGGGGAATCGTTTTCTCTTTCCGACCCCAACGAAGTATGGATTCTGGAAATGATCGGGAAAGGGGAATATGAGATGGGAGCTGTCTGGGTAGCTTTACGGATTCCTGATGGATACATCAGCGGGCATGCCAACCAGGCACGGATCACCACTTTCCCGCTGAACGATCCGCAAAACTGCCTTTATTCGAAGGATGTAATTTCTTTTGCTCACGAGCGG
>DAIMEA010000514.1:0-2911 GCA_036725585.1 Prolixibacteraceae bacterium
GTTATCGTCGAGCCGGAGATCGCGGCGAAAAATATGGATCGATGTCGGGTAGTGTTTCATGAATACGCATGCTTAACGAATTTACTTGTGATTCCGCTTGCCCCCGGCTGCCTCATTTCACCAATAGTTTTCGGGTCCATGCTCCCCCTGTAGATCCGAAGATCCGAAGGGAATACAGTCCGGCCGGTACCGACGAAATATCCAGGGTGAAAAGATGCCCGTTTGCGGGGACACAGGTCTGAACGCAACGGCCCTGAAGATCGATAAGGGAGCAAACACCGATGAGGCTGTGCGATGAAACTGTAATCGCACCGCGCGCCGGATTCGGATAGACCATCCACCCGTCGGGGAAAGGGAAAACCGGGCTGTTGTTTTCGTTGTATGCCGCAAATTCGGGACCGGGCGCACTGCTAACACAGATAAAGGTAAACGTGCTTTGCCCGGCAACCCCGCTATACGTGTCGAACGTAACCGCATAATGCGTTCCGTCGACGGTGGCATTGGGATATTTCGCAGGCAGCAAAGCCAGGGCAATAGCTGTTTTAACGGCCTCCTCCCAGGTTGCAAAAGAGGAATGATACTTTCCGTTTCGGGTGTCAAAATTGCTGTAATAGGCACTGGCGCCAAAATAATATTCCGAATCCTCGTACGGATTGGTATCCAGTACAGAAAGAACCGGATCATTTTTCACGTAATCGACTATAATTCGGTAGTCAGCCTTGGTTAGCGTAAAACTGCTTTCGGATGAAAAGAGGGGATTGCTTTCGGGATCGGCCCCACCGGTTTCCTCGTGAATATAGAGTTGGGTTTCGTAGGCATAGTGGTCGGAAAGAAGAATTCCGGTTCCACTGATTGTTCTACTTCGTAAATATTCAGGAACATAGGCCAGTTCATCGAAAAGTTCGTTCGACACGAGAATGTGTTCAATACCACTGCCCTTATTCCCGGCGGCATGGACATAATCGGCCAGCCCGTCTTTCTCGTCGTCGGCATACATGCCCCAGCTCCGGATCTCACCCAGAGCACCCCGTTCGTCGGCGTTATTATAATCGCCCAAAAGCACCACGTTGTTGGCATGAAAATTCACATTCAGCAATTCCTTCAGCAGTTCCATCGAGCCGGCGCGCATATCGCTGTAACCCGTACTTGCTTTCAGGTGGATGTTGACAAACATATAACGCTGGGTTTTCCCGTTGATGGTAACATCGGCATCGAGCAGGAAGGGCAATCGGCCATAACCAAAATCGTTCGAAGAGGCAATCCCCTGCAAAAGAATGGAGTCGTTGTTTACCGATATCGTTTCGTTATTCCAGATAAAGGCCAGGCATTGGGGTGGATATTCGGGATTATAGTCCTGCCACCAAAACGAATAATACGGACTGTACAATCCGGAATATTTTTCCGTTCCGGTAAGGGTATTCATGCGCGAAAGCAGATCAGTCAAAGCATTTCCGTTGATTGCATCAACCACAACCTCCTGTAAAGCATATACATCGGCGTCGGTTTCGACGAGTTTTCGGGCAATACCGTCGATGTGCGCTTCGCGGTCTCCGTATTTATTGTTGACCATTTGGGGCGCCCCCATCCAGGTAACATTCCAGTTAACGACATCGAGCGTGCTGTCGCGCAAAAGTTGCGCCTCATCTTTCGGTTCAATGCCTGCGACCGGGTTCGGTGTGCCCGATACCATCACGATGTGCGACAAATCGTATCCCGTCATTTGCGGATATACTTCCAAAAAACTTACTATCAGAATAATTAGCAGGAAAAAATCTTTCTTCATTCCACCACGGTTAAATTCATAAAACGTTCCGAACTTAGCCAATTTATCCCGATAATAAAAGGATATTTCTCCTCTCTGCTCCCAGCTGATTGATGATGATAAAAGCGTGTTGGAAATGATGGAGGAATTTCTTATCATTATTCGCAAAAATTGGAAAAGATCGTTTAGCGAAAATATTATGGAAAAGAAAAGGATTTCCCGGCGTCAGTTTATCGGGACAACAGCTGCCGGGATGGCCGGACTGGCGCTGATGCCCTCGCTTACAGCCTGTACAAACACGGCACAAAAACCGGACATTAAACTCGGTTTTATCGGGATGGGGCGGCAGGCTATGTTTCTGCTGAACGGGTTTATGCAAATCCCGGGTGTTCAGGTAATTGCCGGATGTGATGTATACGGGATAAAACGACTCCGCTTCGAAAAAAGGGTCAAAGAAGGGTACGAAAAAAAGGAAATGAAAGCGAAAGTAATAACCTACGAGCGGTACCAGGACTTACTTGCCAACGAAGAAGTGAATGCCGTGGTGATTGCCGTTCCCGACCATTCCCATGCCATGATTGCCATTGCCGCCTGCAAAGCCGGCAAGGATGTATATCTGGAAAAACCCATGACCTTCACCATCAAAGAGGGACAGGAATTGTGCCGGGTTGTCCGCGAAACAGGGCGTGTTTTGGCCGTTGGCAGCCAACAACGTTCCGACCCCAATTTTCAGCATGCCGCGAAATTGGTCCAATCGGGCAAACTGGGCGCCATAGAAAAGGTTCACGCGTATGTTGGGGCGCCACCTACACCGTACGATTTGCCCGAAGAGCCCATTCCCGCCGACCTAACTGGGACCTGTGGCTCGCGAATCTTCCTTCCTATATCCATTTTAACCACCAGCTCAATCCGCCCATCAGTCTCGATCCCGAAGATCCCGACGCCTGGTATAACAAAGGCGGCACTCTCCTAGTTGCGGGCAATTACAGCGAATCTATCGATGTTTACGATCATGCTATCGAGCTAGATCCAGAAGACGCACGCTTTTGGGAGTTTAAAGGCGACGCATTCTACGCCATGGGCGGATATGATGACGCTCTTGCGTCCTACAATAAATCCATCGAGCTGAACCAGTCGGACCCCGAAGCG
>DAIMEA010000515.1:0-2870 GCA_036725585.1 Prolixibacteraceae bacterium
ACAAAAATTCCGATAACCCAGCCATAGGGGAAAGGAACAACGGAATTAATCCCGTACACATTCATTACCATATTCATTTCCGGAAAGCCCAGGTAGGCCGTTGTCACTGCATCGTATACACTGCAGTCGGGTGCAGCCAGGAAGGTTCAGGGTGCTGAACCGGCGCCGGTCGGGTTCGATCCGACATAAAGGGAGTTCCCTACAGCCTGTCCGTTGGGTGTAAAAAACTCTACAACCAGCACTGTATTTTCAGGCACAACGATCGGATTGGTCAAAATAAAATCCACAATGCTCAGACTTTGGTCGGCAACAGTGTACGATTGAGAACCCAGAAGCGTCAGGTCGGAAAAGGAGAAGTATGCGGAACTGCTTAAGGGATTCACCATGGGAACATCGAGCGAATAAAACCGGAGCTCAACGGGCTGGGTTCCGGTGGCTGAACTTGCTGTCTCAATTCCGATTTCGACATGTTTGATCACGAAAGTACCCAAACCAAAGTCGTTCGCCAGGTCAAAAACCCGGAAGTACGAATTGTCGGTATGCAAGCTGCTTGAACTACATGCCACGGAGTTGTATAGCACAATGCTTTGGTCGGTCGAGTGGGTGACGAGCACTTCACCGGGATCATTGAGCGCGGGTTGATAACCAGTTGGGTTTGCGTAGGGTGTACCGGCGGGAAGCCGACTGATTGAATTTTGGGACTGGCTGAACCATGCAGCGAACATTAGGATCAGGAAAAGGGAAAATGTCTTCATCGAATTGGATTTTGATTTCTTCACAAATATAGAAGGATCCTTTATATTTTGGTTTTTCGCCTGTTATTTTTTTTCGTGTTCCATATCGGATGATTTTCCTATTTTTACTTTTTGAAACAAAAAACCAAATGCAATGATCACACCGTACAAACGAGTTCTTTTAAAACTTTCCGGCGAATCGCTCATGGGCACACAAAAATTCGGAATCGATCCCGAAAAACTCACGGTTTATGCCCATCAGGTTAAAGAAGCACTCGAAATGGGCGTCCAGATTGCCATCGTCATTGGCGGTGGAAATATTTTTCGGGGACTGAGCGGGGCCACAAAAGGCTACGACCGGGTAAAGGGGGATCAGATGGGCATGCTGGCCACGGTAATCAACAGCCTGGCTTTGCAATCGTCGTTCGAAGCCCTGGGAGTAACTGCCCGGACCTTTTCGGCCATACGAATGGAACCCATCGGTGAGTTTTATTCCCGGTTGCGTGCGATCGAGGCGCTTAAAATGAATGAGGTAGTTATTATTGCAGCAGGAACCGGAAACCCTTATTTCACTACCGATACCGCCTCGGCTTTGCGCGCTGTTGAAATTGGCGCCGATGCCATGTTGAAAGGCACCCGGGTCGATGGTGTGTACGACGACGATCCCGAAAAGAATCCCCAGGCCCGAAAATTCGAAAAAATTACCTACGACGAAGTCTACAAACGGGGTTTAAAAGTTATGGATCTCACCGCCACAACCCTTTGCAAGGAAAACAAAATGCCCATCGTGGTCTTCGACATGGATACCCCGGGGAATTTAAAGAAAGTACTGGCCGGGCAACACATCGGAACACTGGTGTACCAGAAATAAGAAAATCCTTGGGCGTCGGTATTTTTTATTCCCTTCTTTCTGTAATAAGCCGGGTTAAAATATTTTTCAGGGAGTCGATTTCGGCCTGTTGCCGTTTCAGAATATCCTTAACCGGTTCTTCTTCATTGGAAGGAGGTGATGTGTATGGTGTACCCTGGCTGATGTCGTTGGGATTCACGATTCTTTCGTTTTCCTGTGTTTCGGATGTGGCAAAGGTCAGACCCGAACTGCCCAGACCGCCCCCTGTGCCCCCGGTTGGGAAAAAGATCAGGTTGAGAACGACATCCCCGATCAGAACCTTTGAAGAAGTAAAGGGTTTGTCGGCACATATCGAAACCGTATAGTTCTGGGCGCTGCTCACGGTATATATTTTGTGGTGGGCCCAGGAAGTGTATTGGTCGGATGAGTCGGCACACTGATAATCGCTGAGTATTCTTAAATTATGAAAATCAGGGGTTTCCCATGAAGATGTTGGGGAAACCGTAGGGTGCGGATAGAACCAGATGCGAACGAGATCTTCATCTTTGCTTTCCCAGTCACAGTACCCGCTGGCCATAGCCAGGATCACCCCGGGGCCGGGACAGCTTATGGTGACTTCCCGCATTTTTTGTGCTTCGTACAGGTTGAGTCCCGGGATCATTCCTTCGTGAAAATAGACACTTTGATTGCCTTGTGCATAGTTGATTACCGGTTTTACGTTGGAGAGCCCGCTGCCGTCGCCGGTCATTCTTCCGCTGCCATCTACCATGAAAACGGTTGATCCGTTGTTTTTGGTTACGGTGAAACTGCTTGTATTGTCGTTCGTTGGTAACACCAGATTTGTTCCGCTTGCACCGTTCAATGTCAGGGTTTCCGAACCTTCAATACCGAACCTGATCGTATTGTCGTTGGGATTTTTTTCTGCATCAATCCGGGTATCGCCATCGGTGTCGGCAATATAGGTTTTGTTATTCCAGTTGGCGGTATCGGCAGAAAGGATGGAATGCGCAACGGATGCTCCAAAAACAGGATCGGTTTCGGCGGGTAATACCACGAAACCTCCGTTTTCGAGATAAACGGTATCGTTGGAAATGCGCAGTGCCTGAAGTTCGTTGGTGGGATCGTCGTCCGTTCCCCATCGGGTTGTATCGGAGGCTTCGATTTTTTTAGCCAGTGAGTTGTCCCAATTCCTGATGCCTGTTTTTATATACGCACTGTCGGCTGCATACAGGGGGTCGGTTTCGTCGGCATTGGTGAAGTGGTCGAGGTCGGTAATCTGGCTTTCG
>DAIMEA010000516.1:0-2866 GCA_036725585.1 Prolixibacteraceae bacterium
TCCAATAAGGAAAACGCTAAGGATTACCAGACAAAAATATTTTAGTTGAAACATTTAGTTAACAGTAGGGCAATGCTGCTCCTTCTTTTAGGAGCAGCAGCGTTGCCGTCTTTTTCACAACCTTTAGCCTTTCCCGATGCTGAAGGTTGTGGTCGTTTTGCTTCGGGTGGAAGAGGCGGCAGAGTGATCTATGTTACCAACCGGAACGATTCGGGCCCGGGAAGCCTGCGCGAAGCACTCACAGGCTACGACGAACCCCGTATGATTTTATTCTCGGTTAGCGGTACCATCTACCTGGAATCCTCCATCGAAGTAGATAAGGGTAACTTTACCCTGGCTGGCCAATCGGCCCCGGGCGAAGGAATCTGCATCGCCGGACACGGAATGGACATCGAAGCAGATCAGGTTATTATCCGTTACATGCGTTTTCGCCCCGGCGATATCGGAGGCGACGAAACCGATGCCCTGACCATCAAAAGAAGCACACAGGTTATGGTCGATCATTGCAGTATGAGCTGGAGCACCGACGAAACCTGCTCGTGTTACGACAATACCCACTTTACGCTTCAATGGTGCATCGTTAGCGAGAGCCTCGATCTATCGGTCCATCGGAAAGGCGAACATGGTTACGGGGGAATTTGGGGCGGCATGAACGCTTCCTTCCACCACAACCTTCTGGCCCATCACACCAGCCGAAATCCCCGGCTCCATGGAAGCCGTTACCATAAACACCCCGAACTTGAAAAAGCCGAAATCGTGAACAATGTTGTCTACAACTGGGAAAAAAAATGCATCTATGCCGGCGAAGAAGGCGCATATTCCATCACCGGCAATTATTTTGTACCCGGCCCTGCTACCAAAAAAAGCAAAGCACAGGAAATTTTGGAGCCCTGGGAGCCCTTCAGCATGTATTACTTTGAACAAAATACCATCGAGGGTTATCCCCAGTTGACACAAAACAACTACCGGGCCATCACAGAAGATCACCCACTCCCCGATTCCTGCTTCCTTCCTGCACGGCCCGACCTTTCCGGACTGGTACCCGAACCGGCAGAACATGCATACAGAAATGTTCTCCTTCACGCAGGAGCGTCGCTGTACCGCGACCGGATCGACCAACGGATTGTCCTGGAAGTGGAAAACAAAACCTTTCACTTTGGAACAAAAGGAATCATCAACAGCCAGAACGAAACAGAAGGCTGGCCCGAATTGAAAAGCGAAGCTGCCCCGGCCGACTCCGACGGGGATGGCATGCCCGACTCCTGGGAAAAGGAGCACGGCTTCGATCCAACGAATCCGGCCGATGGCGCTTCCATCGATCCTAGTTCGGGATATTCCAACCTCGAAATTTATCTGAACACCCTTTGTGAGGTAATGAGTGAATGAGTGAATGAGTGACAGAACAAGAACAGTAATAACAAAACCGTTAAGGGACATGCATAAACTTATCGTAGTCTTTTCTTTGCTGGTACTGATTGCCTGTAACGAACCGCCAAAACCGGTGATCTATATGGCCGGCGATTCAACCATGGCCGACAAGCCCCTGGAAGGCAATCCGGAACGGGGATGGGGGCAATTGTTGCCAAGCCTTATGGACACCTCATCCATTTGCATCGAAAACCATGCAAAAAACGGACGCAGCACCCGTTCTTTCATTTATGAGGGACGCTGGGATTCGCTGATCGGAAAAGTAAGACCCAACGATTACGTGGTGATCCAATTTGGTCATAACGACGATGTCGTGACCAAAACAGGCCGCTATACCCTTCCGGGGGAATTCCGGTACAACCTGGTTAAATTTGTACGCGATGTACGCGAAAAAGGAGCCTCGCCCATCCTGTGCACCCCCATCGTGCGTAGAAAATTCAACGAGTCGGGACAACTGGAAGAAACCCATGGTGTGTATCCCGATGTAGTGCGTGAAGTGGCTTCTGCCATGAATGTTCCCCTGGCCGACCTGCACGAACGGAGCAAAGTGCTGGTTACGGAACAAGGCGACGATGCATCAAAAGCGCTCTATTTGCATATTCCCCCGGGACAGTACCCCACCTGCCCGAATGGAAAAGCCGACGATACGCATTTTTCGGAAACCGGAGCACGTACCTGGGCCGGAATCTTTCTGGAAGAACTGAAGAAAATCCATCATCCATTAACCGCTTATACGAAAAGAAATGAACCCTAAAATCCAATTTGTTGCGCTGGTCGCATATCTGTGCCTGGGTATTGCTTCAGCCGTTTCTGCCCAGACGTCCGGGAAAACAAAATTAAACAAAGAGGGTTTCTGGCAGGCCGATAACGGCAATGGAACGTACACCAATCCCATCCTTCATGCCGACTATTCTGATCCGGATGTGATTCGGCTGGGTGAGCATTTCTACCTCACAGCATCGAGTTTCAATTGTGCTCCCGGCTTACCGGTATTGCATTCCACCGACCTGGTTAACTGGGAAATTATCGGGTATGCCCTGCAAAAACAACCTCCCGTCGATGTTTTCAGCACACCCCAGCACGGTAATGGCGTTTGGGCCCCGTCCATTCGATACCGCAACGGCGAATTTTTCATTTTTTGGGGCGATCCCGATTACGGCATTTACCATGTGAAAGCCAAGCACCCGGAAGGTCCCTGGAGCGAGCCCCATCTCGTGCAGGCAGCCAAAGGCTGGATCGATCCCTGTCCCTTTTGGGACGACGACGGAAAAGCCTACCTGGTGCATGCCTTTGCCGGCAGCCGGGCCGGAATTAAAAGCATCCTGGTGATCAACGAAATGACGCCCGACGGCATGTCATTGAACGAACAAGCCGTGCTGGTATTCGAGGGACACGAAAACCATCCGACCATAGAAGGTCCCAAGATGTACAAACGAAA
>DAIMEA010000517.1:0-2859 GCA_036725585.1 Prolixibacteraceae bacterium
CACCATAACCCGTTATCCGGGTGGAAATTTCGTGTCGAATTACCATTGGCTCGATGGCGTGGGACCCCGCAATGAACGCCCCCCCCGAATGGAATTGGCCTGGGCCCGGCTCGAAACAAACCGTTTTGGTACCAACGAATTTATTGAATTTGCCCGTGAAATCGGCACCGAACCCTATTTCTCGGTTAATATGGGAACCGGTACAATCGAAGAAGCCCAACAATGGGTCGAATACTGCAACGTAAAAGAAGGACCTTATTTTGCCGAACTCAGAAAAAAGCACGGCTATCCCGAAGCGCACAATGTAATGTACTGGAGTCTGGGCAACGAAATGGACGGATTTTGGCAAATGGGCCACCTGAATGCCGAAGACTATGCCAAGAAAGCCAGGGAAGCAGCCAAATTGATGCGGCTTACCTCTCCCGGGATCAAATTGATTGCTGCCGGATCGTCGAACTATCGGCCCGATGCCGACCCAAACGAATGGAATGCAACCATTTTGCATGAGCTTCGCGATGTGGTCGATTATATTGCTTTGCACATGTATGTAGGAAATCCGAACGATCATTACTACAACTATATGGCCACTCCTTTGGTGCTCGACGAACGTACCCGGATCGTGAAAGGCCTGATTGAGCGGGAAATGGCCAATGCTAACCGGGGCAATCGCGATCCCATTTATATCGCGTGGGATGAATACAATTCCTGGTATCGGGCCCGCACCGATGAAACCATGGCCGGAACCCGTGCACTCGAAGAACACTATAACCTCGAAGACGCTCTTGTTATTGCCGGATTTCTGAACTCTTTTGTCCGAAATGCAGATATCGTTAAAATGGCCAATATGGCCCAATTGGTGAATGTAATTGCACCCATCTTTACGAACGAAAAAGGCCTTTTTATCCAGACCATTTATTATCCGCTGCAATTATTTGCCCGAAATGTGTCGGGAACCTCTCTCGATTTGTTTGTCGATTGTCCGACCTATAGAACCGATGAATTTTACATCGGACTCGGCGAGTCGACAACCCAACAGGACCGGGTACCGTACCTGGATGTTTCGGCTGCCGTAAACGAAGGTGAGGTAATTATCAATGTCGTAAACCGGCATAAAGATCAGGCAATTGTGACCGATATTATTTCGCAATCGGGCGATTTTCAAGGCGATATTCAGGTGGTGGAAGTTAATGGCACCGATGTGAAATCGCAAAACGATTTTGGCAAAACAGAAGTTGAGTCGAAACCAAAGCCTTCTGTCCGGGCGAAGGGTGCTGTTTTGACCTATTCCTTTCCACCGCACTCCTTCACCCAGTTAACAGCCCGTATAAAACCCGTATAAAACCCGAATAAAACCCGAATACAATCCACAATGACGCGCTTCATAACCGTTTGGTTCCTGGCTTTTTTGTTGAGCATCGTTGGATGCCGTGCCCAAAAAAAGACGATTGTTGTACACGACCCAGTTGCCATTGAGGCCGATGGAGGTTACTATATGTACAGTACTGGCGTAGGGATTGCCAGTTGGCATTCTGACGATTTGGAGAACTGGCAGTTTCTGGCCCAGGTTTTCAACCCGGTTCCGGAATGGGCCAAAAAGGAAGTGCCTCTTTTCGATCGAAATATCTGGGCGCCTGATATCTCTTTTCACAATGGGCGTTATTACCTGTATTACTCCATTTCGTCCTTTGCCAGCAATCGTTCTTGCATCGGGGTGGCTACCAACACGGCACTCGATCCTGCAGATCCTGCTTACCGTTGGGAGGATCACGGGAAGGTGATTGAATCGGTTCCAGGGCGCGACAACTGGAATGCCATCGACCCAAATCTGGTTATCGACACCAATGGAACTCCCTGGCTGGCTTTTGGCTCGTTTTGGGGCGGACTGAAGCTGGTGAAACTCGATTCCAGCCTTCAGCATATAGCCGTTCCTCAGGAATGGTATACCCTGGCAGCCCGGCCACGAAATCCCCATCTGGAGGAAAAAGATCCGGGCGATGGCGCCATCGAAGCACCATTTATCATTTTTCGCGAGGGTTTTTATTACCTTTTTGCATCTTTCGATCTTTGCTGTCGGGGGGAAAACAGCACGTACAATGTTCGGGTCGGTCGTTCAAAAAACATTACCGGCCCCTACTTCGACCAGGAAGGAGTGTCGATGCTCGATGGGGGTGGCACATTACTGGTCGGGCCAAACGAAAACTACTACGGTATGGGGCATAGTTCTGTTTATCATTTTATGGGAAACGATTATTTTTTCTGCCATGCCTACGATAAAAACGACAAAGGAAGGCCAAAGCTTATCAGCAAAATTCTTGAATGGGATAGTGAGGGTTGGCCTTCGATCCATTAAAAAGCAGTTAGTTTCTTGAAAAGCCCGCCCGGTTTCAGGCGGGCTTTTTATCTTTATCCCGTTAACATGAATTGTATTGTTTTAACCGGACAGTAGTGAAAATAAATTTCTTTATCTGATAATTATTCAATAGCTTGTGCCGGAAATTAGTAAGGAGCTATTCAATGAAACGGTTTTTTATTGCTTTGTTGTGTGTCTTATTTTCGAGTTTATCGTTTTCCCAACATTATTCTCCCTGTATTTTAATCGACCAGTTTGGTTATTTACCGGTATCTCCCAAAATTGCTGTGATAAAAGATCCTGTTGAAGGTTTCGACAGCGAAGAATCGTATTTGCCCGGGAATGAGTTTGCCCTGGTTAATGCGAAAACAGGCGAACAGGTTTTTGCATCCCCTATTCAACAGTGGAGGGGAGGCCAAACCGACGCTTCGTCGGGCGACCGGGTTGGGTACTTCGATTTTTCCGGGGTAACAAAAACCGGATACTATTACGTGCTCGATGTGGAGAAC
>DAIMEA010000518.1:0-2854 GCA_036725585.1 Prolixibacteraceae bacterium
ACCCCTGGCAAAGGGAACGGGGGAAATGGCGCCCATGCCTCCGGTGTTCGGACCCGAATCAGCTTCGCCAATTCGCTTGTAGTCTTTGGCCTCGGGAAGGATCTTGTAGTTATTTCCGTCGGTAAGAACAAAAACCGAAAGTTCGATTCCTGAGAGAAACTCTTCGATCACTACTTTGCGGCTGGCATCCCCGAATTTTCCCCCGAGCATGTCGGTTAGCTCCGAAAGGGCCTCATCAAGATGCTGCACAATGATGACCCCTTTCCCGGCTGCAAGACCATCGGCCTTAAGTACGTACGGGGCTTGCAGTGTTTTCAGGAAAGCAACGGCTTTTTCGGTTTCTCCGGATGCAAATGTCGCGTAACGGGCAGTGGGTATCTTGTGCCGCAACATAAAGGCTTTGGCAAAATCCTTGCTTCCTTCGAGTTGGGCGCCGGCTTTTGTGGGGCCGATTACCGGGATATGTTTCAAATCGGGATCGGCAAGAAAGAAATCGTGAATGCCTTCGACGAGGGGTACTTCCGGCCCAACCAAAACCATTTCGATTTGGTTCGACAACACCTGTTCTTTTATTTTCGGGAAATCCGATACCGTTGATGCAAGGTTGGTGCCCAATTGGCGGGTGCCTGCATTTCCGGGTGCGAAAAAGAGCCGGGCAACCCGGGGGCTTTGTTTGAGTTTCCATCCCAGGGCGTGCTCTCTGCCGCCCGATCCAATGATGAGTATATTCATGGTATTTGCTTTATGCCCTGTTTCTTCGTTTTATCGATGAAAGTTGATTCTTGAAAAAGGGATGCCGGGCATGGGCTTTCTTTTCTGCAGGGTCAATTTTATCGAACGAATATCCTCTTTGTTTGAGTTGCTGAATAACACGGGGCAGCGCCTCCAGGACATTGTTCCGGGCTTTTTGCGAGTCGTGAAAGGTGATGATGGATCCGTCGCGCACAAAGTCCATTACATTGGCTATGCATTGTTGGGGCGAAAGCGAGGCATCGTAATCGCAACTAATCACATCCCACAGAATAATCCGGTATTTCTTCCGCAGAGCCAGAAACTGCGTTTGTTTCATCATGCCGTAGGGTGGCCGGAAGAGATCGGATTGAATGTACCGGGCTGCCTGTTCCACGTTGTCGAGGTAGTGTTTTGTCTTACTGCCTAATCCTTTGATATGGTTGTAGGTATGATTTCCGGTAGCATGCCCATCCGTTAGGATTTGCCGGTAGATAGCGGGGTGTTTGGAGACATTATCGCCAACACAGAAAAAAGTGGCTTTAATATCGTTTTGTCGGAGTATATCGAGTATGGCCGGGGTTACTTCAGGTACAGGACCATCGTCGAAGGTGAGATACACCTTGTTCTCACCAGCAGGCATTCTCCATACCGATTGGGGGAAAAACCGGGTCAACCAGTCGGGAAAATGAACTCTGATTCGAAATACTTTCACGGGCAAATTGTTTTGACAAAGGATTGATAGGGATTATTGCATGGATATCAACATATTGTAATAACTTTCAAACTCGGTTTTAATCTGTTCGAACAACTCTTTATTGCCGCTTTGTTGGGCCATTACCGTTAGTTCGTTCAAAAAATAGAGGTTGTTCCGGATGTAATCGTCAACCGATGCAATGTGGGATGGCGAAAACGAGAAGTAGTACCGTAGCTCGGCAAGGAAATCGTCCGACATGTCGCGAATGAGCATTTCGGCTTTTTCTTTTGCTCCGGCTTTGAGATAAACCTTGGTGTTTTGGACCGAAAAATAGTCGTGCGGAACCTTTTCGGGCGGTATTTCTTCAAAGCATTTGTCGAGTACCTTCAGGCAGGAGTCTTTTTTCCCCTCACTGAGCAAGGTTTCGGCCAGGCGGTGGAAATTATTCCGCATGTTGGTCAGCATCCGTCGGTTGTTTTCGTCGGCATACACTTTGGGGTCTTTGATATTTCCCCAGAGAAACTTGTTCATGATGTTGTCGTACATTTTTTCGGTATCGACATATCCGCGCTGATAACCCGACGATTGGGAGACAACCGGAACAATCCGGTAAGCCAGGCCTTCGAGGCGGAAGTACTTGTCGAGGCTCATGTATTTTTCGGTGCCCACCGAGATGGCATAATAAATGGGCCGTTCCCAGTGGTTGTGATACAGCATGTCGAGGATCATGAGCTGATCTTTTGTAATATAGCTTCCGGGAAGGTCGATGAACATGGTATCAACAATGCGATTGTACTCTTCCGGGGCAACCACGCCATTGCGGATGACTTCTTCCTTATCGACAACCATGTAGAGGCTACGTAATGGAAGATAGGCCGCATTTTCGGCATAGGAAATTTTTGTGGCCGGATCGTCGTCTTTGATGAAATCGAGGGCCTTGCCCAATTCGATGCTTTTACCTTTGAAACGCGGGTTCTCCATGATATATACCACATCGCGGGTTCCCTGTACAAACTGATCGTAGGTAAAACTGATGGGCAGTGGATCCGACTCGTAGGTTTTTCGTTTCATTTGGTTTACATACCAGTCGGTTTGCAGGTAACTTAAATTGCACACTCGTTTCGACGTGCCCACTCCTTCTACTTCCTGGCAATACCACAAGGGGTAGGTGTCGTTATCGCCATTGGTGAAGATAACGCCTTTTTCTTCGACACTGTTGAGGTAATTGCGGCCAAAATCGGGGGCTGAAGTACGACCGGAGCGGTCGTGGTCGTCCCAGTTCTCCGAAGCCATCAACAATGGAACCGCAGCCAGACAAAGGAGGGTGGCCAGGGATGCTGTCAGCGTCTTTGGCATTTTTTTGTGCAGAAAGTGATAAATGGCGGCCACGCCTATGCCGATCCAGATGGAAAAGGCATAAAACGAACC
>DAIMEA010000519.1:0-2850 GCA_036725585.1 Prolixibacteraceae bacterium
TTACCGAAAATGCGATCCGTAAAAAGAGAAGAGAAAATGGGAGCAGGGGAAATCGTGAAGTAAAAAAATTTAAAGAGAAATGATTCCTTGTTTGATCGCGTATTTGATCAGATCGGCAGTATTTTTAAGCTCCAGTTTTTCGAGGATATGCGCTTTATGAGTTTCGACAGTGCGGGAACTGATGTGGAGTTGGTTTCCGATCTCCTTGCTGCTCAATCCTTCAGACAGAAGTTTTATGACATCCGTTTCCCGTTCCGAAAGACCAGGCTCGGCGTTTCGATGCATTTGCACATATTGCGCATAGCTTTTATAAATAATTTTTGAAAGCTGGTTCCCAAAGTATTCTTCACCCTCAACGATACGTTCGATGGCAAGGATCAGTTCTTCTTTGGACGTATCCTTGGGAAGGAAGCCCTTAGCGCCTGCCTGAATGGAACGGATTACGTTGTTTTCGTCGGCGTTGGCCGAAAGGATGAGTATTTTCATTGTTCCCTGTTTAGGCCTCAGTTCCTGTATGATTTCCAGTCCCGTTTTTCCCGGGAGTGCCAAATCGAGGATAAGGACATCGGGTACTCGCTGATCGAGCAGATTGCAGAGTTCGTCAAAACCCGACGCTGCTCCAATCAGCTCTATGTTCCGGCAGGTGAGCAACATGGCTTCAATGCCGTCGCGGATAATCTGGTGATCATCGACCACGATGACTTTTATGCGCTCTCCGGTTGGCACTTTATGCTCTGTTTTGGGTGTATTCATGATGTAGAGGTATGGTGAAAAGAAATCGGGAGCCCCCACCGGTATTGCTTTCTGCCCATATTGTGCCATTCATTTTTTCGATCAGTTCCTTGCACAGGATCAATCCCATACCGCTCCCTTTTTCTTTCGATGTTCCAATGGTATGCGTGTCGATATCCATGCGGAAAAGTTTTTCAATGTCCTGTGGAGCAATTCCGATTCCCTGATCTGTTACAGTCACACAGGCTGCGCGTTTGTCGGCTGAAGCAGAAACCTGAACCGGATTCCCGTTCTCGGAGAACTTTACGGCGTTGGTTATCAAATTGTTGAGTATTGTGATCAGGAAGGTGCGGTTAGCATAAACCTGGATTCCCGGGGGTATGAAATTTTCGACTTGTACATTGTGCTCCTGTATATAAGGAGCAAGGGTGCGGCATACTTCGTTCGTTGTTTCATGAAGATTCAGGAGCGTGGTTTCAATTTTGCGGGGATTATTCTGGATAACGGCCCATTGCAGAATGTTTTTTAACAGGTTGTTGATTTGTTTCGAAGCCTCATAAATTCGCTCAATATATTTCTTTTTTCGCTCCATGTCAATTTCATCAAACTCATTATGAAGAGTTTCTGAGATATTCAGAAAAGCCGAAAAGGGGTTTTTCAGGTCGTGGGCCAGGATGGAAATAAATTTGTCTTTTGTCGAGTTGAGCAGGTGGAGCTCCTTATTCTTCTCTTTGAGCAGTTTGTTCGTTCGTTTTCGGATCGTGTAGAGGATGTACAATAGTCCGGATAAAATAAGCAAAGAAAAAGCAATAAGAATGAACATGGCCTTTTCTTTCCGGGCATGGTTAATCCGGATTTCATTCAGTTCATTTTCCTTGCTGAGCAAGGCGATTTCGTCTTCTTTCTTTTTGGTTTCATATTTTATTCGCATCTCATCGAGCGATCGGGTTTTATCTTCCGAGAATAAATCTGCGCTGGTTTGGATATAAATGTCGGCATATTCAAGGGCTTTGGTAATGTTGCCATCCGCTGCGTACGCTTTTTTGGCAGCCAGAGCCGACTCGTTTTTTTGTGTCAGGGAGTTAATGCGTGTTGCGTATCGATACGATTCGGCTGCATAATATACGGCACTGTCGGCCCATGATTCTTGTCGGACAGGGTCTGATGTCCGAAGAGAATCGAAAAGGAACAAATAAAGTTCCGAAAGGTTTCCACAGGCTTTCGATACACCCAAAACGTCATCGATTTGTTGGGCAAGTTGTAACGACTTTCTGTAGTGGATGTCGGCCTCTTTAATTTTTTCCCCAATGAGACTTTCGTCTTCGATATGACGGGCTTCATCGCGGGACAGATTTCCTAAATTGTTGTAGCATAGAACCTGCCCCCAAAGATCCTTAAATTCTATCCGAAGCTGAAGCGCATTTTGAAAATTCTCCCGGGCTTCTTGAAAGCAACTGTCACGTACCGGTTTGCTGTGGGTTTCGTTCCCGAGGTCGTGATATAGAACCCCCATGTTGTTGAATAACTTCATGCGTCCGTACCGGTTTCCGGTCCGCTCCGTGATTTCAATAGCTTTCGTATAATATTCGCGGGCGACCGTATATTCTTTTCGTTTGTGATTAATAATGGCAATATTGTTGTAGCAATTGTAGATATTCAGGTCGCATTGAATCGATTCGCCGATTTCGAGGGCCTGGAAATACAGGTCGGAAGCGGTGATCAGATCGCCCTGCGTCATATACACCCAGGCAATATAGCGCAGGGCTTTTGCTTTTTGTTGCAGGTATTTCCTTTTAAGATTTTCGGGAGACTTTTCCAGGCTGTTTTCAGTTCGTTCTTTTGCTTCAATAAAGTACGCTTTCCCTTTCTCTAAATCACTCAGACAGTAATCGTCGCCAACAGCCAGTAAGAGTTCAAAAACAACCGTGTCGTGATGGGGTTTTTGTAATTCAGCCAAAAGGGAGTCCAAATGCCGGTTCGTCTGTGGCCAAACCGTGCTTGCGCTTATTAGGCAAAGGAAGAATGAAATCGTAACGTTCTTCATGATCCTGATAGCTGATGTTCGGACTGTCTCGGGCAACAAGCTCTTTTTATGTAAAAAATCAGTGTGTTAAATAT